>CAVKLS010000312.1:0-2393 GCA_963657025.1 bacterium
ACCGCAAGTCGCTCTATTCCTCCATAAAGCAGGTGCTCGTCGGAAGAAGCGAGGAGATTTATTCAAGCTTTCAGGCTAAGAACGATACAGAATACTCCACCGATGATTTTGAGTATATCGGAAGATACTATGTTCAGAATTTTACCGATAAATCAAGAATGGAAGTAATGATTATTTCCGCCGAGGGAAAGGTTTTGCTTTCATCATCGGGATTTGCTCCCGATAACGCCGAGTCCATTCCCGATTTTAATTATGCGCTTAATTCAAGCAAGGATTACGGCTACTTTGAGGGAATAGAAGATTCACAAAGAATAATTGCCGTGACAAGGCTCATTCACTCATCGTCTGGAAAGCTTATCGGTGCCGTAAGGTATGTTGTTTCCACCGACGGTGCAGACAAATCAGCAAGACGCCTGATGTGGATTTTGGTGCTTGCGGGACTTTTGATTATTGCACTCATAACCCTGATGGGTTTATACTTTATCCGTTCGATTGTCGTGCCGATCAAGAAGATAACGGCGAGTGCGAAAACCATTGCCGACGGTGATTTTGACGTCAGAATCGAGAAAGAGAGAAACGACGAGATTGGTATGCTTACCGACACGATTAATGAAATGGCGGTTGAGCTCGGTACAACGGAAAAGCTGAAGAACGATTTTATTTCTTCGATTTCCCATGAGCTGAGAACGCCGCTCACGGCAATTACGGGTTGGGCGCAAACGCTTGACGGCTCGACAAACAGCCCCGAAACCGTGAAAAGGGGCATGAACATCATCGTCAAGGAGTCTGAAAGACTGACGGGTCTTGTCGATGAATTGCTCGACTTCTCGAGACTCGAGACGGGCAGAATGAAGCTTATTCTCCAAAAAACGGATATAATTGCCGAATTGGACGAGGTTTACTTTATGTTCACCGAGAGGGCAAAGAACGAGGGAAAGAAATTAAGCTTCTCTGACGAAGGATATATCACGCCTGTGATATGCGATGTCAACCGCATGAGACAGGTTTTCATCAATATAATCGACAATGCGATAAAATACAGCGAAGAGGGCGACAGCATAATCGTTTCTGCATTTGAAAGAGGAAACAATGCCGTAGTCGTTGTGCGAGATACCGGAATAGGCATTCCGGAGGAGCATTTGCCGAATGTCAAAAAGAAATTTTACAAAGCAAATCTGCAGATTAAGGGTTCGGGAATCGGTCTTGCTGTGGCTGACGAGATAGTCAATCTTCACGGCGGAACCCTGACGGTGAGAAGTAAAGAGGGCGAGGGAACAGAAGTCACGATTTCTTTGCCTACCGTCAAGAATCCAAAGAGCCTGACAATCTGAGTAAATATTGTAAATACTATTGTTTTCAAAACGTAAGGCGCAAGCCTTAAGCGGAGGTCTTTATCAATGAGCAGAATTACATCAATAGGCGGTGAGGCTTTACTCGAGGGAATTATGATGAGGGGCCCCTTCAGAACGACATGTGCGTTTCTTGACCCGAAGGGCAACATCTCAACCGAGGACATCGAGATGGAATATCTCACGAAAAAATATAAAATATGCTCTCTGCCGATTATAAGGGGAGTATTCAGCTTTATCGACAGCCTGAGACTTGGCTCAAAAGCGATGAATCTTTCTGCAGAGAAGGCGGGGCTTGACGACGAGGAGGAGCTCACGGGCTTTGACAAATGGCTTAACGATAAGCTTGGCGACAAGCTGACGGGAATTATCGTGGGAATAGGCTCGGTTTTGGGCGTTGCCCTTGCCGTTGTACTTTTCATGCTTGTTCCTACCCTTCTGTTCAACGGAATCAAGCATTTGGCAGGAGACTCGATAGAGCCGCTCAGGTCGGTTTTCGAGGGCATACTCAAGATGATTGTTTTTGTTCTCTATATTTTCATCATATCGAGAATTCCCGATATTCACCGTGTTTTTATGTTCCACGGCGCTGAACACAAGTGTATTTTCTGCTACGAAAACGAGCTTGAGCTGACAGTCGAGAATGTCAGAAAGCAGCCACGTCTTCATCCAAGATGCGGAACAAGCTTCATGGTGCTTATGATTATCGTCGGCATATTTATAGGATTTTTCATCAAAATACAAAATCCAGCACTCAGAACCTGCGTAAAGATTCTGACTTTGCCGCTTGTTATGGGCTTTGGCTACGAGCTTATTAAATACTGCGGAAAGCACAACAACCTTTTCACAAAAATCGTTGCCGCACCTGGCAAATGGCTTCAGAAGCTCACAACTCAGGAGCCTGACGACGATATGATAAGAGTGGGAATCGAAGCAATCAAGGCTGTTATTCCCGAGAACGGCGAGGACCTTCTCTGATGGCAAGCCTTAAGGAATTATATTTCTTTGCCAAGAAGGAGCTAAAGGAGGTCGACTCTCCCGAGT
>CAVKLS010000313.1:0-2392 GCA_963657025.1 bacterium
AGCATATAGTTAGCTCTGTCAACAGACTGAGCCTCTCTGATTTTGTAGCCGATTTTCTCGTTTCTGTCATCGAGAACAGCTCTGATACCGCTTATCATGAGAGTGTTGTAAACCTCTGTCGAGTAGTCGATTGTCTTCTCGGAAACAGGAAGAACCTTAACCTGTACTGGAGCGAGCCAAAGCGGGAACTTACCCTTTGTCTCCTCAATGAGATAAGCCATGAATCTGTCAAGGCTTCCGAGGATAGCTCTGTGAAGAACAACAGGTGTCTTCTCTGTGCCGTCGCTGTCTCTATACTTGAGGTCGAACTTTGCAGGCAAGCAGAAGTCGAGCTGGCAGGTAGAAAGTGTGTACTCAGCACCGACGGCAGGCTTAACGTTAACATCAAGCTTCGGGCCGTAGAATGCTGCTTCACCGATCTCCTCTGTGAACTCAATGCCGAGCTCTGTGAGAACCTCACGCAAAGCGTTCTCAGCCTTCTCCCACATCTCGTCATCCTTATGATACTTTACCTTGTCGTCAGGGTCACGAAGCGAAAGAACACAACGGTAATCTGTGATTCCAAA
The DNA here is from genome assembly GCA_963657025.1 of bacterium. GTDB lineage: Bacteria > Bacillota > Clostridia > Oscillospirales > Acutalibacteraceae > SIG603. Next base: position 567 of record CAVKLS010000313.1, read on the forward strand.
GTCCTTGTAAACATTGAAGATAAGGTCGCAAACGGAGCTTACCTCAGACTTAATCTGCTCGGGAGTACAGAAAAGATGAGCATCATTCTGGCAAAAGTGTCTGCCTCTCTCGATTCCCTTGAGTGTTCCTGAGGACTCGAATCTGAAGTCGTGGGCAATCTCACCGATTCTGATAGGAAGTTCACGGTAGGAGTGCGGCTTGTTTGCGTAAATCATCATGTGGTGTGGGCAGTTCATCGGTCGAAGAACGAAGCTCTCGCCCTCAACCTCCATTGCAGGGAACATATTCTCCTTGTAGTGATCCCAGTGACCTGATGTCTTGTAAAGATTTACAGTACCGACGCACGGTGTCATAACATGCTGATAACCGAGAAGTCTTTCCTTCTCCTTGATGTAGTTCTCAAGCTCCTGCCAAACTGTGTATCCCTTTGGTAAGAACATAGGAAGTCCTCTTCCTACGAGGTCGTCAGTCATAAAGAGAGACATTTCCTTGCCGATCTTTCTGTGATCTCTTGCCTTTGCCTCTTCCATTTCCTTCTCATAAGCCTCAAGGTCTGCCTGAGAGAAAAATGCAACACCGTTGATACGGGTAAGCATCTTGTTCTTAGCGTCATTCTTCCAGAAAGCACCGCTCTGCTGAGTGATTTTGAAAGCCTTAACTGCCTTTGTGTAGCAAAGGTGCGGACCTACGCACATATCAATGTACTCGCCCTGCTGATAGAAGGAAAGAACAGCATCCTCGGGAAGATCTCCGATATGCTCTACTTTATACTTCTCCTGACGCTCCTCCATAAGCTTGATAGCGTCCGGACGGGAAAGAATGAACGGCTTAATCGGAAGATTTTCCTTTGTAATCTTCTTCATTTCCTTCTCGATGGCAGCGAGGTCCTCGTCTGTCAGCTTTCTCTCTCCGAGGTCTACGTCGTAGTAGAAGCCTCTCTCAGTAGCGGGGCCGAATGCAAAGTCAGCCTCAGGGAAAAGTCTTTTGATAGCCTGAGCCATGATGTGAGCTGTTGTATGGCGAAGAACGTGAAGCTCCTCCTCCTTTGGACACTCTGCTACATGACCGTCGTTGTAAATAACCTTCATGATAATTCCTCTTTTCAAATAGTCTTCTTTCTTCCGAGAAAATAAAAAACACCCTCGGAATACTCCAAGGGTGCTACAAACAAAATTAGCACGGTTCCACCTTGATTTTGGCTCGTGTCCCGTAACGTGGGAATACGCCGATACTTGCTCGCATGCGATTTTTCGTATCGATGCTCGGGAGTGGTGTCCACCGCCGCACGGTATTGCCATTTCAGCTTAAAGGCAACTCTCTGAAACGCACTGACGATTTCGGTCTCCGTCTTCGCTTTTCACAAAGAATAACACTTTTAATTCCAAAAGTCAAGCAATTCACGCCGTTTTCAGTCAATAAGATTAAAGGTTTTTGAGTTCTTTTCTCTTGTTGTCCTTGATGTCCTGACGCATTCTTCTGATGTCGGCAAGCTGAGCTGCATAAGCATCGTCTGTCTCCTTAAGAAGGCTGTCAACGTAATCATATGCGGCACTTACGGAATTGATGTACTTGTCCTGTCCTGCCTTGTCAATCTCGTTTGCACGGGCTGTAGCCGTTCTTACGATATCAGACTGGTTGACGAGTGCGTCAGCCTGAAGCTGGGCAGCCTTGACGATTCTCTTTGCCTCGGCGTCAGCGTCGTCGAGAATTTTTCTCTCCTCCTCCAAAACGCTGCGAGCCTCGTTGATTTCCTCGGGCATTACGTCTCTTATGTCATCGATAATCTGTCTGGCGGTCTCACCGTCGACAAGAACCTTACCGCCCA
>CAVKLS010000314.1:0-2386 GCA_963657025.1 bacterium
GAGCGGCTTTGTTTTTTTCATCTGCCGCCTTTTTCGCCTCGGCTAAAATTTCGTTTGCCGTTATTTTTGCGTCTGAAATAATCTTTTCGGCATTTTCTGTTGCTTCCTGCTTGATTAAGCTTGTGATGCTTTCAATTCCTGCCATATTTCAGTTTCCTTTTCGTTGTTACGTTTCAATCGAGTTTCGTACAATTTGAATTAAAGACCGAGTGAAGAGATGTTCATAACGGAAAGAAGTGAAACGAGAAGAGCAAGAACAGCGTATGTCTCAACCATCGCGGGGAAAATCATTGATTTACCGAACTGGTCAGGCTTCTTTGCTACAAGTCCTATAGATGCGATAGATGCCTTTGCCTGCATTCTTGCCGACCAGAGTCCGACAAATGCCATAGGCATGCATGCTGCGAAATATGCACAGCCGGCTGCAAAGGAAACGTCTGCACTTCCGCCGAGAACACCTATCTGGGTGAGCGTGAGGAAGGCAATGAGAAGTCCATAAATACCCTGAGTACCGGGGAGAAGCTGAAGGATAAGTACCTTACCGAAGAGAGAGGGGTCCTCTGTGACTACGCCTGCCGCTGCTTTACCTGCGTCGCCGACGCCGATTGCAGAGCCGATGCCGCCCAGTAATGCTGCCATAGCTGCTCCGAGAAGTGCAATAGGAAGACCTAATGATTGTAAGATAGCCATAATATTAATCCTTTCTGGAATCAATTAATCTAAATAAATTATTCTTTGATTTTGAAATATTTGGTGTTAGCCGAGAACGGCTTGAATTTCTCGCCGCCGCCGTTGTAGAATTTGCCGAAGAACTCGACAAACTGAAGTCTGTTGCAGTGGACATATGCGCCAAGTGCGTTTATACCGATATTCAGCGTCTGTCCGACTAAGAAGACGAGAATGAAAACTATCGCACCGACGACACCGCCGCCGAGCATAGAGCCCATTTTGTTGAATACCTGAGCGATGACGCCCGTAGCAAGTCCGAGTGCGAGAAGTCTCGAGTAGGAGAGAATATCGGAAAGCCAGCTTGATACGCCGTAAAGGGCATAAAGTCCTTTGAGAAGACGCTTGGCAGGATTTTTCGATTCTCTTCCGCCGAAAAGTATCACTCCGAGTGCACCGATAAGTGCCATTACACCGCCGATTTTTGACCATAGCGGCGAGAGGGTGAAGCTTATCTGGGTCATGGAGGTGAACATATCCATAGAGAGAAGAACAAGTAAGAGTCCTCCGATCAGCAGATACCACATCAGCACATCGTAAACTGCGTCAAGTACATGACCCGACTTAATGCTCTGATAAGCACTGCAGGCTAGTCCAGCAAAGAGATGGATGATGCCCAAAAGGAACGAGAAGATGAGCAGCTTCATAGGCTTGTCAATCGGCGCAAACCACAGACACGGCGTAAGGCTCGGGCCTGAGTAACCGAAGAAGGTTGTTGCCACAACATCTATCGCATCTCCGAAGAAGGAACCGAACATAAAACCCCAGAAGGTTGTTGATATTCCGCAGAAGAAAAACAGCTTCATAAACTTCTTCATGCCCGATTCAAGATTTTTGAATTTCAAAAGTACCACGGCAGTCGCTATAACCATAATGAGGCCGTAAGCCGCATCGGAAAGCATCATGCCAAAGAGGAAATAATAGAATATCGAGGTGATGGATGTGGGATCCATTTCACCCTTGCCCGGAAGACTGTAGGATTCGATGACCGACTCTACGGGCTCCGAGAATTTGTTGTTTTTCAGCTTTACGGGGGGATTGTCCTTTTCTGTCGGCTCTGTTAATTCGACAAAACAAGGAAATTCCTTTTCAAGCTCGTTCTTAAGCTTATCACTGTCTTCAGTCGGAATGTAACCCGATATGATGAATACATGAGCACTCTGGTTAAGCATGCCGAGAACATCGTATTTTTCGCTTCTCATCAGGAAGTAATCAATCGTGTAAAGAAGAGTTTCACGCTCGCCTGAGAGTGCCTTAATGTTGTCCTCGTGCTTTTTAACACGCTCGTCACAAAGTCTTATTCTGTCTTCGAGTATTTTTATGCGCTCGCTCGGAGACTGCTTGCTGGGCTGTGACGGATAGGAAAATCCGATGGAGCGAAGTGCGTTTTCCGTTTCATCAGCGAAATTTTTGTGGCAGATAACGAAAACACAGCTCATCTGGGGACTGTGACTGATTACCTCGCAGTCGATTTCGCTAACTTTAGGGAGAGCCTTTGCCAAAGCGGCTTTAAGCGATTCTTCGGTGTACTCCTCCGGAAGCGTTCCGATGAAAACTCTCGAATATTCCGTCTCTTTGGTTCTCATGGATACATCGAGGTCAAGCCACGGCTTCAATGCCTCGATCTGAGTTTCGAAACGGATTTTATCCGCTTTTGAGT
>CAVKLS010000315.1:0-2360 GCA_963657025.1 bacterium
GTCTTATTCTCTTCTTCATCTCATTTGCCGATTTATTGGTAAATGTGACGCAAAGAATATTTTCGGGCAAAATGCCAACCTCATTCACAAGATAAGCATAGCGGTGGGCAAGTGCCCTCGTCTTTCCCGAGCCCGCTCCCGCAATAACTCTGATATACCCTTCGGTCGATGTGACCGCATCAAGCTGTTCGGGATTAAGTCCCGTAAGACAGTTTTCTTCAATATTCATAACACACCCTCTTTCAGACGTTTCTTTTGTTCTTGGATTTCGTTTTTCTTAATTATAACAGAAAAGCCCACGGCAATAAAGCCATGGGCGAAATTTTGTTCTGAAAATTTGTTTGTTTTTTATTTTTCAACTTATTTATTCAATCGGTTGAAAAACATTACTCTTCTCTACTTCCGAAGTCCTCGGGATTGACATAAACCGTCTTGTAATTAAAATAATTCACCATTCCCGGCTTAGCACCTACGGGCTTGTGAACATTTCTGATTTGAGTGTAGTCAACGGGAATCTGCGAGGATTCCTTTGCTTTGGAGTGAACTGCGGCAAGCACGGCGGCATCCTCCATAGCCTTGTCTGTCGGGGTTCTTCCGTCAGTCACAAGCACGGTATGAGAACCGGGGATATTCTTTGTGTGAAACCAAATATCGTTGTTTGAAGAATCCTTCATGGTAAGCTTGTCGTTCTGGCGGTTATTTCTTCCGACAAGAACGGTAAAGCCGTCAGAGACTTCAAAGCGAAGCGGCTTTCCGATTTGCTCTTTTTTATTGGGATTTTTGCCGCCGTTCTTGCGGTTCGTTTTTGAATCGTTTGACTTGACATAGCCCTGAGCCGCAAGCTCCGAGCGAATTTCTCCCAAATCTTGTTCTGTTTTTGCCTCGGTGAGCGCATAGAAAACCGACTCGATGTAGCTTAGCTCAGCTTCACTCAAAGCAATTTGCTCATTCAGCTTGCTCTCGGCGGTCTTTGCCTTGCGGTAGTCCTTGTAGTACTTCTGAGCATTCTGAGAAGCCGACCATGCGGGATTCAGCTTGATTTTAATCATCGGACAGCTTTCATCGTAGTAATTCATAAGCTCCACGCTTGAAGCCGATTTAGGTATCGCATACAGGTTTGAATTAATCAGGTCTGCCTTTATTCTCAATTCGTCACGCTGAGCACATTCCTCAAGCTCCGCACGCTGGTTGTTGATTTTTCGTGCAATTCTCTCCTCACGGTTAGAAAGAAGCTTGAGCAAATCAGCCGACTTGGCACGCATTCTGTCTGCGGAATCACGCTCCTCATAGAAATTATCGAGCAATTCCGAAAAAGGCATTTTGCTGTCTCCGACATATCTTTTTATCGTCATTGCCGAGCCGTACTGCGTGATATTCATAAAAGCAAAATCCTTTGGCTTTTTCAGTCTCGGGTCAATAACGGTGACGGGTGTTCCGTCGAGGTTTTGTACCCTGTCCTTTAAATCTCGAAGTGCAAACATAAGTCTGCCGAAGTCGGCGTCGGTCATATCGGTTGTGATAACTTCATTTCCCCGTCCGACCAAATGCTCTATCTCACGGCTTATAATCGGACTGATGCCCTGTAAAACAGCCATGAGTGCCTTCGAGAGCGTCATTGCCTTTGGAAGCGACTGAACCGCCTTGATTACATCTCCGATTTCGGTGTCGAGTATGCAAAGCTTGTCCTGTGCTGGTGGGTCACGGTAGATGATTCCGGGCAAAATAAGTCTCTCAGAGCTCATTTCCGCATCAACACGCCTTAGCGCATCTATAACCTTTCCTTCCTCGTTTACAAATATGATATTGCTGTACTTTCCCATTATTTCGCACACGAGAGACAGCACAACGTGGTCGCCGAGCTCGTTTACCGAATCGAATTTGAGCGTCAGTGCTCTTTCAAGTCCTTTTTGCTCAACCTCGATAAGCTTAGCCGACTGCAATCTCTTTCGCATAAGCATGCAGAGCATGGGCGGCTGCTTTGGGTTTTCAGGCTTGGTAGCCGTAAAATTTATTCTTGCGGTGTTCGGTCTTGCACTTAGCAAAAGCTTGAATGAGTCCTCAAAGGTTCTCATTACAAACACCAGCTCATCCCTTGACGGCTGATAAATCTTATCAACTCTGCCGCCAAGTACATTATTCTCTATTTCTGCCTTTAAATGTCGCAGAAAAATTCCGTCTAATGCCATTTTTCTTTCCTTTACATCATTACGGGATCGTTCTCGTCCTTTGACAGAACGAATTCTGTATCACCGATTTTCGAGAGCAGATAATTTTTAAAGCCCTCTGCAAATATCTTTTCAATTGCGTAGTGCCCTGCCACAAACACGGGGTAAGCCCTTTCGTGAGCAAAAAGCAACTCG
>CAVKLS010000316.1:0-2354 GCA_963657025.1 bacterium
CTGACATTTTTTTCAAAGCCGCTGTAGCGGGGGAAATGTCTTTCATCACATCAGATATATTTGAGATTGCCTCTAAATAGTTCGGATTTTGTACATATGATGCTAAAAGGGAATTAGAAACCTCTGGTAAATTTTCAGCCAGCTTCGAATTTGTTCCAAAATAATTTTTAGCAAGCTCTCTAATTGCCTCTGGCATCATGAATGTTTGATTCCAATCTATCTGATTTTGAAATGATTTCAAAGCGTTTCCTAATGTATCATTAAAATTTGAAATAGCTATTTGTTTATTTTCTGTCTTCGTTCCTACGAGATTCCCTATTGCTATATCCAGTTCTTCATTTACCTTTTTAAACAGCTTCTTTGCTTCCCTATACTGGCTCAAATTTATATTGTGAGCATGCATCACATCATTCCTGTATTTTCTCACATTTGCAAAGTTAGCACGAAGTGTCGTCGCATAAGTTTCACCTAAAAGTTTATCCCATAAGACATATTCATCTATTTTCTCAATAGTCTGTAGTACTTCATTTCTGGTAAATAGCCACGATTTCTTGTTTATAGTTTCCTTAACCTTTTTAACAAAATCCTCATCTGCAAATAAAGCTTGAAATATTTCACCCAAGTCCTTTGATTCAAGATCTTTTATTACCTGATTAGAAGTTTTATCCCCTTGAATAGAGCTTGCAAGATAAAGAAGTTTTCTCAATTTACGTTCAAATTCATTTACAACTGGAAATAGTGATTTATTGAAATACGCTGAACTTCCATTCGATAAAATAATCGGTTTATATTCTTCACATATTTTCGCATTAATTGGATCTAGAGCCTTCGCAGAGTCCTCGCTTTCACTATCAATTTCTAAACGTAATGTCCAACATGTACTATCATCTATTTGAGTTACTTCTTTGTTGATTTTATCATTAACTTCAAGTTCCTCAATTTCCGCCTTATATTCGTCAGTTACAAACAAATATTCTTGTATCATATTAACGTCCTCAATTTATTCTTCAGCTTCTTCAACTCTGCATTCATCTGCATCTGTTTATTCAGCTGTTTTTCTTTTCTTATTTTCGTCTTTAAGGCATCTATCTGCTTTTGCAATGCTTGACGCCGTTCATCTCTTGCCACAGAGTCTTTCAGGCTTTCCTCTGCATTTTCTGCTTGCAGCTTATCTCCGGCTATCTGTCTGACGAAGTTTTTGTAGACTTTATCAATGTTATTAATGTACTTCAGTACGAAGATAACGCTCAAAGATCCGGTCTGAACTCATTTAAGCCCAGATCCTAGATTAAGTTAAGCTGTTTATAATTTTAATTTCTATTAATTAACTATATCAATCGAGCTTACTCCGTTCTTGGATTTAACGAGAATCTTTGAGCTTATCGAGCTTTCAAGCTTATCCACATGCGAGATAATTCCCACCATCTGATTGCCGTCGCTCAGTTTTTTCAGTATGAATATCGTTGCGTCCAATCTATCGTCGTCAAGTGTGCCGAATCCCTCGTCTATGAACATTGCATCTATCTTGTTTCCATTGGCTCTGCTTCTCACGACGTCCGAAAGTCCGAGTGCAAGCGACAGTGACACCAAAAATCCCTCGCCGCCCGAAAGCGTTTTGGATGATCGCGTCTTACCACCGAAATTATCGTAAACATCTATATCAAGTCCTGATTTTCCGACCTTACTGCCCTCCACTTTGTGCAAAAGCTCATATCGTCCGTCAGACAGCAAAGTCAGTCGCTTATTTGCCTCGGCAAGAATGAGCTTGAAGTCCTCTCCGATTACATAGGTATCGAAGCTTAATCTTTGCTCGCCGCTCACCGTACCGTTTGCGATATCCGAAAGCTTAGCCACTCGGTTGAACGCCGCGGTATATTTCACAGCTTTATCTACCTTCTGCTTTATCTCTCTTGAGTTTGTATCATGGGTTGAAAAAACAGAATTCAATCTGTCTCTTTCTTCAAGGGCAGATTCTTTTTCTTCGCTTATTTTCTCGATTTTTTTGATGATTTCGCTTTCGTTTCTTCTCTCAAATCCCTCGGTTTGCTTTTCGAGTCTTTCTACGCTCTTGGCGCACTCTTTGACATTATAGTTATACTCTAAAATCTCGTTTCTTTCCTGACGGATTAACGAGCTTATGTCTTTACCGCTTTTCTCTTTTTTGTCGATTAATTTGTCAACATATGACCTGAATTCTTCCTCATCGGAAAAGCCGTTATCCGCAAGATTTTTATCGTAAAGCTTATTTTTCGTTTCGAGTTCTTTTTCGGTATCTGTCAGGCGATTCAAGACCGTGGCGAGCGAGCCTGTAATTTTACTTTTCTCCTCGTTTAAATCATTATACTGCTTATCGT
>CAVKLS010000317.1:0-719 GCA_963657025.1 bacterium
AGATAATTAAGATATGTTTTCGATACCTTTTTGTTTTTAATATATAACCATTCATTTTTAAATGCAAGATTAATTAATTTTAATTTAGAGAAACAGTAGATATGGAATTCTGACTTAGTGCATTTGTACCAAAGATTTTGTACCGAAGCATAGTAATATGTGATAAATTTATTATTAAGTTGCTTCGGACTGTTGCAATTAAAACTAATAGGGTGTACAATGATTGCAAGTGATACTAAAACAGATTGAGAGGGTAAAAAACGTGGAAAAAGAGAAAGCATCACGACTTAGAATTACCCTTGACAGGCTTGATGAAGGCACGGGGGAACTAAGCGGCAGTTTGAGGGTAAACAACAAGCTTCCCGAGGGTGTGCATAACAAGGAGCTTTTCAAGGATGTTGTAAAGATTGCGTGGCCGAGCTTTATCGAGCTTATTCTGACGCAGCTTGCATCAATGGTAGACCTGATGATGGTAGGCTCAATCGGCGGAAAGGCGCATCCCGAGTACGGAACTCAGGCACTTACGGCGGTAGGAATTACAAATCAGCCGAAATTTCTCCTCATGACTGCATTCATCGCCATGAATGTCGGCGTTACGGCACTTGTCGCAAGGCATAAGGGCATGGGCAACCGTGAGGAGGCAAACAAGGTTGTCCGTCAGGGCTTGCTGTTCACCTTTTGTGTTACCATAATTTTGTCGGCTGTAGGAATTATTTTTT
>CAVKLS010000317.1:729-2350 GCA_963657025.1 bacterium
TATTTTTTCGAGACTGCTCGTAATTCTCATGGGCTCAACTGAGGAGATTGTTACAGAGTGGGCAACGCAGTATTTGCAGATTCAGCTTGCGGGATTTTTGACCATGGCATTGACGAGCACGATAACCGCATCGCTTCGTGGTGTGGGTGATTCACGCTCGAGTATGTTCTATAATCTCATAGCAAACCTCGTGAATGTTTTCCTGAACTGGGTGCTTATTTACGGAAATCTCGGTGCGCCCGCAATGGGAGTTGCAGGAGCTTCGCTTGCAACTGTTTTGGGTCAGCTCGTCGCATTTATCATTGCACTTAGCATTATTTTACGCGGTAACGGATTTCTCAAGCTTGAATTTAAGCTTGGCTTCCGTCTTGATAAAAAGACTATGTCCGACCTTATGAACATAGGCATTCCGTCTATGATAGAACAGCTTCTCATGAGAATCGGTATGATAGTTTTCTCCGTGACAGTTGCTTCTCTCGGTACGGTAGCCTTTGCAACGCATCAGGTGTGCATGAACATTCAAGCTCTCTCGTTTATGACAGGTCAGGCATTTGCCGTATCATCAACAACGCTTGTCGGTCAGTCGCTCGGAAAGAAACGCCCCGACATGGCTCAGGCATACGCCTCGAGATGTCAGCGACTCGGAATAGGAGTCGGATTGCTTCTGACAGTTTTGTTTGCTGTATTCGGCGGCGATATAGTCGGGCTTTACAACAGCCAAAAAGAGGTTGTTGAAATGGGAGCGGACATCATGTTCTTCGTTGCGTTCGTTCAGCCGTTCCAGGCTTCTCAGTTTATTCTTGCCGGCGGACTCAGAGGTGCCGGCGACACAAAGGCAACCGCTGTCATTATCACCATAACAACAATGTTCTTGCGTCCGACGCTCGCACTCATTCTGGTTCACATGGGCTTCGGAATCTTCGGCGCATGGGTCGCACTTGCAACGGATCAGCTTCTCAGATCTCTTCTTATCTTCATCAGATACCGCTCGGGTAAGTGGAAGATGATTAAGCTTAAGAGCGAATCGGAGAAGAATGAGTCAGTCAAGACTGTGGCTGCTTAAAACTATCTAAATTTCAAAAGATATGCATCAAAAAACGGTGCATATCTTTATTTTTTTGATGTAACGCTATTTACAAAGGCGAAGAAGTTTGATATAATCTAATCAGTTAGTAATAACTAACCCATTTTTACTAAACATTCAACAAAGAAAGGATATACGGTGAAAATTATGGAAGCGGTCGGTTGTATCCTTGTCAGCGGTTCTGTTGCCGGTGTTACGGCGGCATTTTGCAATGCGGTGAAGCATTGGGCTAAGAAAAAGATGGAAAAAATGTGAAACTGTTCAAGCTCCGTATATCACGGGGCTTGCTTTCTGAAATATACTTTTGTTACTGAAAAAGCTCTGCCGATAAGGCGGAGCTTTTCGCTATAGTTCTACTTGTAAATGCACGGTGTCAATGTTAAAATATCAGGCGGACGGTGAATACAATGGACGAATTTAACGCAAGAGAAACGATTTATAATTACATAAACGAAAAATATGCTATTGAACCGGAGTATCTTTTCAGTGACGGTTCAAGTACGGCTGTTTTCAGACATAAAGAAGTCAGGCACAAAT
>CAVKLS010000318.1:0-2339 GCA_963657025.1 bacterium
ACAGTCATCCGTGCACTCGGCAAAGAGGGCGCTATCTTCCACGTACATGCTAAGGACGTAAGAATTGATCCTGACAACACTAAGCTCAACGGTGTTCTCGATACTAAGTCCTATGCTGACGAGATCAACAGATCTTGGATCTTCCGTTCTTGCGGCTACGGCAACGATAAGCTCTACTGGAAGGAAATGATTTCCAACCTCAGAATGGTCGGCTACGATCACGTTATGTGCATCGAGCATGAGGATTCGCTCATGAGCATCAACGAGGGTCTTGAGAAGGCTGTTGCTTGCATGCAGGAGTGCATTGTCAAGGAGCCTAAGCTCACAGGCGCACGTTGGATCTGATAAAATCTGACATAGTTACGGGAGAGAACCTTTGCGTTCTCTCCTTTTTGTTTTCAATCGGTAAATTCAATCAATAAAAAAGTATACATTTCTTTAAGGCGAAATTCCTCTTTTACCGTCTCTGGTTTAGTGATAAGATAGTAAACTGAACAGAAAGAACAGAGGTAAAAGAATGGTTATTGATTTCCACACACATACATTTCCCGATAAAATTGCAGCCAAGACAATTGCTCTTTTAGAGAAAAAGGGCTATGATGAATCGTATCGTGACGGCAGTGTTTCGTCACTTTGGGGGTGCATGAAAAAGTCGGGAGTAGATATAAGCGTGTCGCTTCCCGTTGCGACAAAGGTGTCTCAGGTTGAGAGTATCAACCGAATGAGCAAGGAGCTGAACGGGAAGAACGGCTTGATTTTCGCCGGAGCGATTCACCCAGACTGCGAGAATATCGAGGAGATATTGGATGATATCAAAGAGAGCGGACTTTACGGAATAAAGCTTCATTCCGATTATCAGGACTTGTTTTTCGACGAGGACAGATGCATAAGAATAATTAAGGGTGCAGCAGAAAGAGATTTGATGATTACCGCACACGCAGGATTTGACCCGGCTTATCCGGACGAGGTTCACTGCACGGTTGATATGATAGTCAATGTGCTCGATAAGGTGGGCAGTATTCTTGATGACAAGCTTATTCTGGCTCATATGGGCTCGGTAGACAAGCCCGATGAGGTAATCGAAAAGCTTGTCGGCAGAAAGGTATATTTCGACACTGCATATGTTCTCGACAAATTTCCCGATGCATGCGTGAAAATAATCAAGAGACACGGAGCGGACAGAGTACTCTTTGCGAGTGATTCTCCTTGGAGCAATCAGAAGAGATATGTTGAGCTTTTGAAAAAGCTTGATTTAAGTGACACCGAAAAGGAGCTTATACTTTACAAGAACGCTCAGAGAATACTCAGAGCTCACGGACAAAATGTCTGAGAAAGTTAGAAAGAGGTTCGGTTATGAACAGAACTGAAAATATAGTCAGAGTTATAAAAGAGCTTGATGCCGATGCGGTTTTGATTACACATTCCGATAACCGCCTTTATGCATCGGGATTCATTTCTTCGGCAGGAAATGTGTTCGTTACAAAGGACGGTTATGCTTACTATCTCACCGATTCGAGATACCTCGAGGCGGCGGGAAAAGAGCTCTTGGAGAAGAATTTCCTTCTTGCCGACACCACGGCAGGATACATAAATGTTATCGGTGGGTTGATAGAAAAGCACGGTGTTAAGAGACTTATTATTGAGGATGCGCATATCAGTCTCAGCGAATACAATAATTACAGGAAAAATCTCGATTGTGAATTGGTATTTGCCGCCGACAAAATCGACCGACTTCGCTCCGTACTTACAATCGAGGACAGAGACGCCCTCGAGCTTGCGGAAACACTTGCTTCAAAGGCACTTGAAGAAACTCTCTCGTCATTCAGAGTTGGTATGACCGAAAAGGAGCTTGAGGCGGAGCTTATCTATCACATGTACTTAAACGGTGCGGACGACTTAAGCTTCAAGCCCGAGATAATCAGCGGAGCGAATGCTTCCATGCCGCACGGAAATCCGAGCGACAAGCCGATACTTGAGGGTGATGTGCTTCTCGTGGACTTCGGTCTTGTCAAGAACGGCTACTGGTCGGATATGTCCAGAACCTTTGCCGTCGGCTATGCGACCGATGAATTAAGCAAGGTTTATTACACTGTCCTTGAGGCACAGGAGAGGGCAATTAACAGCTTTAAGGTGGGAATGACCGGAAAAGAGCTCGACGCCGTGGCAAGAGATTATATCACGGCAAGCGGACTTGACGGATGCTATCAGCACGCATTGGGTCATGCATGCGGCCTGCTTGGCGCGGCACCCACACACCTTGCAAACAGATTTTCAAGCGACATCATGGAGGTTGGCAATTGCCTGAGCTTCGAGCCGGGAATTTATCAGCCGGGAAAGCT
>CAVKLS010000319.1:0-2338 GCA_963657025.1 bacterium
GCTCATATGAATAAAAACAAATTTCCGATAAAAAGAATTTATTTTTCAATAATTTCAGACAAAGAAAAACTGCCGAGCGACGACGCCTCTTGCGTCGTTTGCGTCTCCGGCGATATGACAATAAACGGCGTACAGATAAAAAAAGACGAGGTGGGATTAATTTTTCCCACCTTGTCAGACGACGACTCGTATGAAGCACACAGCGAAAACGGCGGCTCGCTTCTCACGGTCGAGCTCGATAATGAATTTATAATCGACAACAACAAACCGCTTTGTGATTTTCCGCAGCTTGATTTTTCACCGACGACCGACAACGCACTGTACTGCTGCGTGCTCGACTGCGCTAAGGATTACTTCAAAAACACACGCTCCCGTGAGCATGAGCTTTCCCTTGCATATCTTATGCTGACAAGACTGAATGCCGTTATGGGAAAGCCAAACAGTGACACCGACAATAAGGTTCTCACTGCCACTGACGGCGCCGTACATGAACTGTTCCGACAGATTTTTGATTACATGCACGACAATGTTTTCGGCTCGGTAACACTCAGTGAAACAGCTTCAGAATTTGACCGCACGCCGCAGTATATCTCAAAGCTGTTCAAGCAGTACACCGGCGACACTTTTCTCGAATATTTTGCGCAAATTCAGCACGACAAGCAGGGAGCGTACTTTATCTACACAGATTTGAGCATACCCGAAATCATGGAGAAATTCCCCACAGGAAGCTTACCTGACTACCAAGAGTTTTTTTATGAGGATGAAGATGATGACGATGACATAATCGATGACTTTGAAAGCAGCGAATTTTACGATTATGACGGTGACGATATATCAGACGAAACCGAAAACGAAACCGAGGACGGTTTTCTTTTCGGAAATCCGAATAATGTTGACCCGTCTGACTTTGACGAGATTATCCGCATGCTGACCCCAAGCGAAGACAACACGAACTACATCGAGCACAGAATCGACACAGAGAAAATTAAGGGTAAGGAGCTTTTCCCTGTTTGGAACGAGATGGTAAATCTCGGCTATGCATCGGCGTTTGCGAGCACCGACCTGAACGAACAGCTTCTTCGTGCGCAAAAGCTTATCCACTTCAGATACGGAAGAATTTGCCGCATTTTTGACCTTGTCACGACTTATTTTTCACACGACGAACCGATTTACGATTTCTACCCCGTATTCAGAATTTTCGACGCATTAATCGCAAACGATATGCTTCCTTTTCTGGAGCTTGGCAACAAGGTCTTGAAAATTCACTTCACGGGCGAGGAGCTTTTAAAGCCGCAGACAGCCCGAAAGAGTGAAGATTATTTTGAGGAAATACTCGTTATACTTCCTCATTTTCTGCGTGCCTCCATCAACCGCTACGGCTACGACTGCGTGAAAAAATGGAAATACGAGCTTTGCTCACCAAACCACGAAGCTCCGATAAACACAGTCGAGGACTTCCCGCTTCAAAAGTACATCCACTATTTTTGCAGAATAAAGAGCACGATAAACTCTGTCGTGCCCGAATGTCAGGTGGGCGGCCCAGGCTTCAACAACCACGATGCCCCCGAGAGCTTCGAGCGACTTCTGAGCGAGTTCAAATATGCTCCCGTTCAGCCCGATTTTTACACAGCTTACATCTTCACGGTGGATAACCCTCTTCACATAAGCACACTTGCCGCCGACCCAAACACCTTTGAAAAACGAATTAAACCGCTCAAAAAGGCAATCAATACTCTTTGCCCCAACCACAATTTATATATCACGGAGTTCAACTCAAACCTTTCGTCAAGAACCTATCTCAACGATTCGGCTTATCAAAGTGCATTCATCGTCAAGACTATTTTTACATGCATACGTACGGGAGTGAAGGGACTCGGCTACTACATGCTGAGTGATTTGCCGCTTCGTTATTCCGACACAAACGACATGCTTTTCGGCGGCTGGGGACTAATCACCGACCGTGGTCTTCCGAAGCCGTCCTTTCACGCCCTACACATGCTCTCTATGCTGGGAGATGAGCTTTTGCTTTTGGACGACAACGGCATAATCACCCGCTCCTCACCATATTCCTACAGCTGTCTTTTTTTTCACTACGAGAATATTGCTCCAAAGTACCGCTACGGTAACATAGGACGGGAGGAATTAGCCGAAAATTTCCCCGATTTGTTCACCCATGAAAAAAGAGTCAATTATAATATCAGTCTGCCGTTTCTTCCTTACGGCGACTATATCGTTAAATACTACTTGCTGAACGCCCACACCGCAAATTTGCTTCACAGCTGGATGGAGTTCAATTACGCAAATCCCACAACAGAAGATAAGCTGAAAATTTATGAGG
>CAVKLS010000320.1:0-2338 GCA_963657025.1 bacterium
TTGTCACACCGATAGCCGAAGTAGAAGAATTTGACGAGAATACAATTCAGAAAATCAAAGCAATTAACAGAGAAACGGCAAGGTTCTACAACAATTTTCTTTTCACCGAGAACGGGAGAAAAGGACTTGATTATTTTATGGTAAGAGGACTTTCTGTCAGTACAATCCGACACTTTGGTTTAGGCTTTGCTCCCGAAAATAGATTTGACTTAATCAATCATCTTAAAAAGCTTGGCTTCACAGAGGAAGAAATGATACAAGCGAATGTTGCTTATAAATCAAAATCGGGTTACACAATGGACAGATTTGGCGGTCGTGTGATTTTTCCGATTATTGACGAGAACGGTGCCGTTGTGGCTTTTGGCGGTCGTGCAATGGGGGAAGATAAGGCTAAATACATTAACACTTCGGGCACTTCAGTGTACAAGAAAAGCAATGAGCTTTTCGGTATGAATTTTGCAAAAAATAATAACGGTCAGATTATTCTTACAGAGGGATATATGGATACTATCGCCTTGCATTCCGTAGGGATAACTAATGCCGTTGCTTCGCTCGGAACGGCATTATCGGAAAATCAAGTAGAGTTAATCAAAAAGCACTGCAAGGAAGTTGTTATTTGCTACGACAGTGACGCAGCAGGTCAGACTGCTACACAAAGAGCTATTCCAATGCTTCAAAAAGTGGGATTGACTGTAAAGGTTGTTGCAGTTCCGAACGGAAAAGACCCCGATAAATTTGTTAGAGCAAACGGAGAAAATGCTCCTATGCTTTTCAAAAAGCTGATTGACGAAAGTCAGATTGCCGATGAAGTGGCAAATAATACAGAGTATCACGCAACGGATACCGTAAGGAGAGAAATAAGGGACAGTAATCTGAGGGCAAAGCTTCACATACAAATGCACAAGCCGAGGATGTCGGGTAACTCTTTAGGCTATGCCGACATAACCGTGAATGACAGATTTTCTTTCCCTGTTTGGGTTATGCCTAAGCACGATGGCACGGGGAATTATCTTCTTTATCCGAATTACAAGAACAGCAAAGGGCAATACTCAAGCTATGTTCAGCCGACAAATAAGCAAGCTGCGGACTTGCTCACAAATGCCGTTTTGAGTTGTTTTGATGAGAGTAATAACATTGTTGCAGATGATGTAACAGTCGGAGAAATACAGCCGTACAGTCTCACTAAGCTTGTCAGAATGACACCGCTCGAAAAGAATAATCAGCTTAATCACGCCATTGCGACAGTTTGCTGTGATAACCTCATTAACATTAATGCGATTAATGTTAAGCAGTATTCGGCAAAGGAACAGGGGTTTGCAAATTACATCACAATGCCCCAGTTTATCCAAAAGGCTCACGATGTTGTGACTTTTAAGGATGAGAAAATGCTTAATGAAATCAAAGAAACTTGCATTAATGAGATGAGCAGACTTAGAGCGAATTTCTATTCCGCTAACAAGAAAAACAAAGGGATGAGCCTGTAGGTTGACTTTGCTTTTAACTTCGGTTATGATAAAAAAAGCAAAAGACATTAAGCAAAAATTTGTTTTGGAAAGGAGAATTTGCATTGAGTAACATATATAATATTAAGCTGTATGATGAAACTTTAATTGCCTTTGAGTTTGCAACAAATGAATTTAGCAGTTTGATAACTAATATTTTAGAAATTGACAATCAAAAGAAATGTCTGTTGCCTATTGATTTGGAATTAACTGACAAAGGATTGCTAAGATGGCTGCGAAGACGAGTTATCCCTAAAAACAGAAGATTTGTGTTTGAAATTTTAGAGTCTTTGAACCTTGATATAAATGATACTAAGGGAATAATTGATGTTTGTCTTGGCTTATCTCTTAATGACAGTTATTGGGTAGTGCCAGCTGACTTTAAAGGTAAATTTGCCGATTACAACTTATATGAAAATAGATTTTCTGAAGCACTTTCTCTTGTCGCTTACACCGGAGTGGGAACAACAAACAGAATTAAAACCTCACCGGAACTTACAACTAACGGTATGCTCAGAAAAGCTTGGCGTTTTTTTGACGGTGACGGTATATATCTTTATAAAGGCGGTACAGAGGGAGCTATTAATGCCGGAAAAGAGCCTTACAGTGAATTTTACGCTTCTCAGATTGCTCAAAGAATGGGACTTAATTACGTTCACTATGATTTAGCAAAATGGAAAGGTATTTTAGCTTCAACTTGCAAGCTTTTTACTGATATTGACACTTCATATATTGCTATTGGATACATTTTAGATGATGCTACAATAGATGAATGTTTGTTATATTATAAAAAAATGGGTACTGATTTTTATAATGAGCTTTGCAGTATGCTTGTT
>CAVKLS010000321.1:0-2302 GCA_963657025.1 bacterium
CCTTACAACAGCTTTTGTATTTTGTTACAGCGGTGGAGTGCGGTAATATAACCGCAGCCGCAGAAAAATTATATATTTCTCAGCCGAGTCTGAGCAACGCTATCCATAATCTCGAAAAGGAGATGGGAGTGGTAGCGTTCTCTCGTTCAAACAAAGGCGTTGTTCTCACGCATGAGGGAGAGGAGCTGTTGTCTTTTTCGAGAAATCTCCTCGAACAGGCGGAGGTTATGAAGGAGCACTTCGGAACAGGCGAGAAGCGTTCGCCGAGGTTTTCGGTTTCGTGCCAGCACTATTCCTTTGCTGTGAACGCATTTGTTGACCTTATAAAAGAGTTTGACGCAGATCAATACAGTTTTATTCTTCGTGAAACTCAGACCGGTGAAATTATAGACGATGTTGCAAACGGAAATTCTGAGATAGGTATTATCTATTTGTCTGAAAGCAACGAAGAGGTTCTGAATAAGCTTATTAAAAAGAATGAGCTTGTTTATACGGAGTTGTTTTCCGCCAAGCCGCATGTTTTTATATGTAAAGACCATCCGCTTGCGGAAAAGGAATTTGTAACGGCTGAGGAGCTCAAGCCTTATCCATATTTGGTTTTTGAACAGGGGGAGAGAAATTCGTTCTATTTTTCGGAGGAGCTTGTAAGTGTGCTTGATTTTCCGAAGCATATCCAGGTGAGAGACAGAGCGACATTATTTAATTTGGTTATAGGTCTGAACGGTTTTACGGTAAGCTCAGGAGTGATTGATTCTAAGCTTAACGGAGACAGCATTATAGCAAGGCCGCTGAGAATTGACGGAAGCATGAGAATAGGCTATATAAAGAAAAAGAACATCATGCTTTCAAGGTATGCAGAGTATTATCTTGATGCTCTCAACAAGAATTTGTTATAGCTTGAAGCTATGGACAACGGGGATTTTATTGTATTTTACAATTATAAATTCAGCTGATATACTCTGAGCATAAAATAAATGACTTGGAGGAAATTTAAATGTCAGCATTAAAGACACCGTTCAGATACGATTATGTAGGAAGCTTTCTTCGCCCGACAAAGCTGAAAGAGGCTCGTAAAAGCTATGAAGAAAGAAAAATAGATTCTGCCGCACTTAAAGCGGTTGAGGACGAGTGCATTACAGAGCTTGTAAAGAAGCAGAAAGAGCTCGGCTATCACGTCATAACAGACGGAGAATTCAGAAGAGCCACCTGGCATCTCGATTTTATGTGGGGATTTGACGGAGTTGGTCACAAGAAAACAGAGACAGGACTTCCGTTTCACGATGAGGCTGCGATGATTGACGACACATACGTGGTCGGAAAAATCGGTGCGTCTAAGCTTCATCCGTTCGTCGAACACTTCAAGTTTGTAAAGCAGTTTGAGGATGAAAACACTGTTGCAAAGCAGACGATTCCGTCGCCAGCTCAGACACTTGCTCAGTTTACAATGCCATTTAACAGAGTTTATACCGACGAGGTGTATTCAAATGACGAGGACATTGTGAATGATATTGTCGGAGCATATACTAAGGTAATAAAGGACCTTTACGATGCAGGCTGCAGAAATCTTCAGCTTGACGACTGCACATGGGGTATGTTTGCCGATAAGCTTGGCTCTGCTGCATTCGGAGTTTCTAAAGACGGCTTAGAGGAAGTAAAAAAAGCTTACTGCGATATCAATAATAAGGTAATAGCAAATGCACCGAAGGATATGGTAATCAATACACACGTATGCAGAGGTAACTTCCATTCTACATACGCTAGCTCGGGTGCCTATGATTCTGTTGCCGATATTCTTTTTGGCGGTGAAAATGTAAACGCATATTTCCTTGAGTTTGACGATGAGCGTTCCGGCGGATTTGCACCGCTTGCAAAGGTATCGGGAGACAAGAAGGTTGTTCTCGGTTTGATCACGACAAAGTTGCCAAAGCTCGAAGATAAAGAGACGGTCATTAAGAGAATCCATGAGGCTGCAAAGTATATTCCGCTTGACAGACTCTATTTAAGCCCGCAGTGCGGATTTGCTTCTTGCGAAATCGGAAACAAGCTTACAGAGCAAGAGCAGTGGAACAAGTTGAAGCTCGTTAAAGAAATTGCCGAAGAAGTTTGGGGATAATAAGAAAATTACATAGAATCGAAAAGGGCATTCGGCTGAGGTCGGATGTCCTTTTGTGTTAAGTTAAACAGCTTTACATCTAAGGCGAATACTTCGAGCAGGAAACTATAAACAGACAATGATAAATTGAATGAATAATAAAAATAAATAGATAAATTGACGAAGAAAATAAACAGACAACTGTTAAGC
>CAVKLS010000322.1:0-2297 GCA_963657025.1 bacterium
ACCTGAATCCGCGGCGGTCAATGAGTGCGTTGAACTTGCAAAGCATTATAAATGCAACGCTTCATTTATTAATGCTGTTCTAAGAAATGTGATTCGCAAAAAAGATGATATCACTCTTCCCGACAGCCTTGAAATCAAGTATTCGGTGCCGAACGAATTAATTACAATGTGGATTAAAGCATACGGAGAAGAGAATACTCTGAAAATTCTGGAGTCGGTTCAAGAGAAGTCGAAAATCTATTGCAGAATAAACAGCACAAAAACAACATTTAAAGATTTTGTATCGTCCTTTTCGGGCTCTGAAATTGGCATAAGAGAATACAAGAATATGCCATATACCTGTATTATCAATTCTAGCGGAGATATCACGAAGTTGCCGCAGTATGAAAATGGTCTTTTTCATATTCAGGATTTATCTTCTCAATATCTTTGTGATATAGTATCTCCAAATGAAGGCGAGGTACTTGTTGATGTATGTGCGGCACCGGGTGGAAAGAGCTTCACCTTGGCGGAAAAAATGAACAATACAGGAACTGTTTACGCTTACGACTTGTATAAAGGGCGTGTAAAATTGATTTTCAACGGCTCTAAACGACTTGGGTTAAGCAATGTTCATGCCTTTGTCAGAGATGCAGCGAAAAGCGATACCCACGGAATTTTAGCGGACAGAGTATTGTGTGATGCTCCTTGCTCGGGATTTGGTACAATTCGCAGAAAGCCTGAGATAAGATACAAATCTTTGACATCGATATCTGATTTACCTGATATTCAGTATCAGATTCTTGAAAACTCCGCTAAATTTGTAAAATCAGGCGGATACCTGTTTTACTCAACCTGCACATTAAACCCTAAAGAAAACGGCGAGATTGCTGACAGATTCCTTGAGAATAATCCGGATTTTTATGCCGAAGATATAGATATTGATGTTCCGAGAGCTATAACGGAACCGAAGAATCAGTTAACCATGATGCCATTCAACGATTGTGACGGCTTTTTTGTTGCAAAATTCAGAAGGAAATAGTATGTATATAATAGACGGAAAAAAAGATATAAAATCGATGAATCTCGAGGAATTGAGAGCCGAGATAAAAGAAGCGGGTCTTCCGAAATTCAGAGCAGATCAGATTTACAAGTGGGTTCATTCGTCTGTTGTGTCATTTGATGAAATGACGAATCTTTCTAAGGATTTAAGAGCAAAACTCAATGAGCTTTATGTTATTCCCGGATGTCAGATTGAACTAAAAAGAGTATCTAAGATTGACGGTACAGTGAAATATTTGTATAAGCTGTACGACGGAGATTATATCGAAGCAGTTGTTATGAAATATCATCACGGTAATTCTATCTGCATATCTTCTCAGGTTGGTTGCAAAATGGGATGCAACTTTTGTGCAACGGGAAAAAACGGATTCACGAGAAATCTTTTGCCGTCTGAAATGCTCTCTCAGGTTATGACTGCTCAGAATGATATAGGAGAAAGAATTTCTAATATTGTTCTCATGGGCATGGGCGAGCCGCTGGATAATTATGACAACGTGATTAAGTTTTTGGAGCTTATCTCCGATGCAAACGGTCTTAATATCGGAATGCGTCATATATCGCTGTCCACATGCGGTTTGGTTAACAGAATTTATGAGCTTGCAGATAAGAATCTTCAGCTTACATTGTCGGTTTCTTTGCATGCTCCAAATGATGAACTGCGAGATTCAATGATGCCTGTAAACCGCAGGTGGAATGTTGATGAGCTTTTGGAGGCTTGTCGATACTATTGCAAAAAGACGAACAAGAGAATCTCTTTTGAATATGCAATGATAAGCGGAAAAAACGACAGCGATGCTCATGCAAAAGAGCTTGCATCAAAATTAAAAGGAATTATTGCTCATGTTAATCTTATACCCGTAAATGATGTTACAGGTACAGGATACAGAAAAAGCAATTCTGACAGATTGAATAAATTTGTAAAAATACTGTCAGAGCGCGGATATACCGCTACAATAAGACGAACATTGGGATCTGATATAGAAGCGTCTTGCGGACAGCTTAAAGGCAAAGCCCTTGACACCGGGAGGATTTAATGAAAATTTACGGTGAAACTAATGTCGGATTTAAAAGAAAAAACAATCAGGACACATACAGAAACAAGCTTATAAATAACGAGTTTGGTTGGTCACTTGTTTGTGACGGTATGGGTGGAGTAAATGGCGGAGATGTTGCCAGTAATCTATCTGCAGAAACGGTAGAAGAATATCTTGACAACGAGCTTAACGAAAACCTTTCAGATGAAGAAATACTTCAGC
>CAVKLS010000323.1:0-2296 GCA_963657025.1 bacterium
CCACACATTATGCTGAGAGGTATTAAGCTCCTCTTTATTTACATCGGAATAACTTGGCGCACGGTTTGTCCAGTATGCTATGTTATCTCCGATATATCCGTTTAATTTATTCATTTTGTTCTCCTGTCACATTTCACACTATTACGCTCTTGCCGTAATCGCAAATCCCTTTGTCGGGTCGAAAAATTCGTCCTTTTGAGTGTAAACTCTCTCCCACACGGTATCGTCTACATCAACACTTGAAAATCCAGCCCGAAGAAGCAATTCTCTGTCCCACTGCGGTCGTGGCATCTGATTATCTCGCAAAACTGTTTTCATTCTCTCGTATTCGTTCATCAAATCGTCTCCGACATCCTGATGAGCGTGATGCGGCGGAAGCTCCGCTTTTTTCTCTCGGCAATAGTCGGCATCAAAATTGACAAGCACGCCGTTCGGCTTCAATAGTTCATGCCATGCACGGTATGCTTTCGGCAAATTCGGAAGCGTCCAAGTCAGCTTTCGTGTTACTACCGCATCAAAAGAACCTTTCGGAAGCTTCGGCTCCTCTGCATCCATTACATAGAAATCAGCAGACAGATGAAGTTCTTCGGAAAGCCGCTTTGCCTCCTTAATCATATTCGCAGTTAAATCTATTCCCGTTACGTGATGTCCCCTTTCGGCAAGCAAAAGTGCAAAAAATCCGGTTCCCGTACCTATATCGAGTATGTTAAGCTTTTCGCCCCTCGGCAGGTACTTTTCGAGCTCCTCGAGCCACTGCCCGTGTTTTTCCGACAAAAATTCTCTCTGACGCAGTGCCGAAAACTTCTCAGCCCTTTGCGTCCAGTATTTTTCCATATCCTCTTTAATCGTGTTCATACAACCTCTGTCAATTAATCCTCAAGCTTTCCGTAAGCCGTCATTGAAGAGCCCTCTTCAATTCCAAGCGAAGCGGTTTGATACAATACAACTCCCGATTCCTTTGCATGGATTTCTTTGAGCAATTCCCCGTAAATACTTCTGATTTCTCCCAGCAACTCATTTTTCTCTATTTTGTCGCCTGCTTTTTTGGTTGGATACCAGCATCCGCTGCAAGGCGCATCCTCATAAAAAGCAGTTTTAATAAGATGTTTATCAGTGTATTTAACATTCTTACCGTCATTCAAAAATCCGAGTCCGCGAAGTATATTGAGAACATCAGCCTTGTCCTCGTCAGATTCGCTGCGGTTATAAACACCCATACCGCCTCTTTCAAGAATGATTGCCGGCACGTCCATTTGACCTGCATAGCTGTAAAAACCGTTCACCGCACTTGATTTAACAATATAAGGTGCGCTTGTAAGCCGTGCAAGCTTCTCGGAAAGCTCGCAGACATTTTCTTTCGCTGTACCGTGAAAATAAACATGCGGCGTTAATTCCTCGCAAAATCCGCCCGAGTGCAAATCTATGAGATAATCGCTTTTTTCTATTATGTTTTCCTGAAGAAAAGCGGCAACCTTCTGCGTGACGCTTCCGTTCTTATCTCCAGGAAACTCTCGGTTTAAATTCTTTCCGTCCTGAGGAAATATATCGGCGCTTCGGCTTATAAATCCGTCGTAGTTAATGCAGTGCAACAAAATAACCGTTCCGCTTATATCCTTTGGATTCAGTTCATCGGCAAGTTGCGTCAGTGCGTCTATTCCGATATATTCTCTGCTGTGAACTCCTGCAGAAACAGTAATTTGTTTTCCTTGCTTTTCTCCTCTTATAACGGTAGTAGGAACAGTGAGTCCCGTATCATATACCTTCAAATCAACTCTCTCTTTAACACCTGAATTTCGCATGAAAATTCTCCTATCAAAACAAAAAAAGCCCACTGCATGCACCTTCTGTGCATTTACAGTAGACTTCAGTCTCTCTTATTCTCGTTCGGAAAAAGCAAACTTTCAAAATTGTCTTCAGACAAACACTCACACATCTTTCTGCAAGCCGTTCACTCTTACTCTGTTAATATACCATATTTATCGTTTGTATAAAAGCCCCCCGGGGGGATATTTTTACAAAAGAAAAAACCGCCCAACAAGGCGGTTTTTTGGTAAAGAAATCGGGACTCGAACCAATTCAGGAGAGTTTTCAAAAAGCTGCTTGATATAGGCATATTCCGCTTTGTTTACCATATCGTTTGTTGGCTTGCCAACCACTTTTGACATAAAAAGTGTACACGAAACCGGCTCAAAGATTTTTCTCTCCGCGGTGAAGCGTACACAGCAAAAAAGCCCTCAGCCAAACAGCCGAGGACTCAAAAAATAAAAAATATGTTCAAAATCTATTGACATACTTG
>CAVKLS010000324.1:0-2293 GCA_963657025.1 bacterium
ATGATGAGAAGAGCGCCCGAAACGCCAAATGCAGAACCAAACTTGGTTGAAAGCGAAACAGTAGCATAGGAAACACCATCGGAACGAACACCGGTCTTATCTTCCTGATAATTGATAGCGTCCGGAACCATTGCCATGGGAATCGGGAATGAGAAGCAGAACAATCCGTAAATGCAGTGCAAAACAAGAAGGAGAGGAATGTTTGTATATCCTGCAACCTTGCCTACAACATAAATTGCAATGAGCGATACGCCTGCTCCGATGTAGCCGATAGCAGCCATTTTCTTCTTACCAACCTTTGTGGTAAAGTTCTTTGTAGCGAAGATACCTACTACAGTGAATAAGGAAGGAAGTGACATAAACGCAGAGATAAGGTCGAATCTCTGAAGGTTATACATAAGGTAGTAGATAACAACGCCCATTCTTCCGAAGAAGGCTGTCATGGCGAGAAGCTGAATGCAGAACACTAACATAAGCGGGCCGTTTGAAACAACGGTCTTTATGCTCGTTCCGACAGATACCCTTGTAGCTGAAACTGAAGGCTTGATTGTTTCTTTGCAGTTTGCATATACGAAATAGAAAAGAGGTAACGCACATATAGCGAAGAGAACAGCTACCTTCAGGTAAGCACCTGTTGTGTAAGATGAGGAACCGCCTGAGAACTTCATGAGAAGCGGAGCTGTGATAGCGTTGAGAAGGACGGAGCTTATGTTAGTTCCCATCATTCTCCAGCTGTTAAGCTGAGCGATATCCTCGGGATTTGTTGTCATAACGGTTGAAAGAGAACCGTAAGAAAGGTTAACAACCGTGTAAGCCATACCGCAGCCAATGTATGTTACCGCTGCATAGATAATTGCTGTCTTGCCGCTTCCGATTGTTGTAAAAGCAAGAACGGAGAGAACAGCAAGAATCGGTGCGCCGTAGAAAATATACGGGCGGAAGCGTCCTTTTTTTGTGTTGGTACGCTCGGCAATGGCACCGAACATCGGGTCATTGACGCCGTCCCAAATCTTAGCGATAAGCATGATTGCGGAGGCTGCGGCAGGAGCCATTCCGACAACATCAGTATAGAAAACCGATAGATAACTACCGATAAATGTCCAGCATAAGTTACTTGCAAAGTCGCCTAAACCATAGGCTAATAAAGTGACCTTAGACAATCTCTTTTGTGAAATATCCATTTTTCCTCCAAATACTCGCTTGACAGAATTCGGTAATGGAATTAAAATAATGTTGGTTGTAAAATTACTCCAGTATCATCCCATTACGGGGGCACACACGATGTGGCAGCGTCGTATGTGCCTTTTTTCATGTCAAACAATTCGTGAATTAATCAGTTTTGATTGAGTATTTTTTTTACCATTGCGACGTGGCGTGTTGTCTGCTCAATAGCATCATAGCCGCCCTCGTCCTCGTACTCTGTTACGATATATCCGTCGTAACCGGACTCTGCTACAACCGGGATAATCTCCTCGTAAGGAATTGCAGGCTCGTGAAGATTCTCATCAACATAGTGGCACTTTCCGTGCATCTCGAAGCAGTAAGGAATAATCTTCTTGAGTCCCTCAAGCTCTGCTTTGCAACTCTTTCTGAACTGAACGAAGCCGTACATGCTGTTGAGTGTGCCGATGAGTGCCGGGCACTTCTCAAAGTCAGGAGCCATAATCTTCATTGCCTCGTCCATAGGAACCTCGTCATAACGAAGCTGAGCACACTTATTGAGCTGCTCCTCTGTTGCGCCTGCTGCCAAAGCTCTGTCCCAATAGGGCTTGTTCGGCTTTGTTGCGAAGCAACCGAAATCAGGAACAAATCCGATGTACTTGCTGCCTGTCTCCTCGATAACCTTGACATAGTCGAGAATCGACTGTGTGATTGGGCTCTCGGGGTTATGAATCTCGATACCTACGTGAACGTTATATGCCTCTGCATAAGGAGCAATTCTTGCAAGACCGTGAGGTGAAAGAAGATACTGCTCTCTCATAACGGTACAGCCGAGCTTATTAGCGGAAATAATATCCGTGATAGCTCTTGCGACCATCTCGTCCTCTGTGAGGTCTCTGTCCTTAAGCATTCCTCTGTCCATATTTGCCGAATAGCAGATAGGGCCGATTCCGTATTTTTCCTTACACTTGTTGATAAACTCAACAAACTCGTCCGAAACAAACGGATAAGAAGGAATCATCTGTGAAGCGACAATCTCGTAGCCCTCTGCACCAAGCTCAGCAGCTGTGCGGATGACGCCCTCGAGATCGAGCTCACCCTTCATATAAGGAGTACCGAGGGAAAATAAAGT
>CAVKLS010000325.1:0-2280 GCA_963657025.1 bacterium
TTTATAAACAGGGTATATACTATAGTCACAGTGAGGGAGACAAAAGAAAACAAACAAAAAGCTCCCAAACTTTCAACAATTTGAGTACGCGTTGTGAAAAATCCACACCTTATATAAACAGAAAGCCTGCCTTACGGCGGGTTTTCTGTTTTTTATCATTTTCTTCATTTTGCTTGAAATATTTGCCTTAATATCGTAAAATGAAGAAAATTATTATGACGAGGAAATTTCAATGAGAGTTGTAAAAGCAGAAGATATAACAAAAACAGTCAAAGAGCTTTGCATAGATGCCAACAGAATTTTGCCGTGCGATCTCGAAAAACTCATCGGTGAGAGCGTGCAAAAGGAGACTGACGAAACAGGAAAGTCGATTTTAGGCGATATATGTGCAAATATGGATGCCGCAAGAGAGATGAATATCCCTGTTTGTCAGGATACCGGAATGGCTGTCATCTTTGTCGAGGTCGGAAGAGAGGTCTATATTGACGGAAACTTCGAGGATGCAATCAACGAGGGAGTTCGTCAGGGATATGTCGACGGTCTTTTGAGAAAGAGCGTTGTGCGTGACCCAATCAGAAGAGGAAATACCGACGATAACACACCTGCAATTATTCACACAAGAATAGTGGACGGTGACAAGATTAAAATTACAGCCGCACCAAAGGGCTTCGGCAGTGAGAATATGTCACGACTTAAGATGTTCACTCCTTCTGCTACAATAGACGAGATAGTCGGCTTTGTAACGGAGACGGTTAAGGTCGCGGGCTCAAACCCCTGTCCGCCAATCGTGCTCGGAGTCGGAATCGGCGGTGATTTCGAGATGGTCGCCTACCTTGCAAAGAAGGCTCTTTGCAGAGATGTTTCCGAGAGAAACCAAGACCCGTTCTATGCACAGCTTGAGGAAAGAATGCTTAGTGAGGCAAATAAAACAGGCGTCGGTCCTCAGGGCTTCGGCGGTGACACAACAGCACTTGCCGTAAACATAGAGACCTATCCCACTCACATTGCGGGTCTTCCCGTTGCGGTAAATGTCGGTTGTCACGTAACAAGACACAAGACTGCTGAAATTTGATTATCGGAGACAGCTTCGGCTGTCTCTTTTTTATTTATAGTCTTTATATTTTCTGCCGCTTATGATAGAATTAGTATTAATATTTTAGATAACGAGGTTAATTTATGCCTGATTTTGAACTTGTATGTCCATGTATGCTGGGAGTTGAGGGACAGGTAGCTTCCGAACTCAGATTTAACGGAATGGAAAATGTCCGTCCCGAGAACGGAAGAGTTGTCTTTGACGGAAGTCCTGAGGCTTTGGTGCGTGCCAATATATATTCACGCTTCTCCGAGAGAGTGCAGATTCTTCTTGGCACTTTTGAAGCTCATACCTTTGATGAGCTTTTTGAAAGTGTGAAATCTCTTCCGTGGGAAAATTTCATCGGCAGAAACGATGCGTTCCCCGTAAAGGGAAGAAGCCTTTCGAGTAAATTGAGTTCGATTCCCGATTGCCAGAAGATAATCAAAAAAGCAGTTGTCGAAAGACTGAAAACGAAATATAAAATCAGCTGGTTTCCCGAGGACGGCCCGCTTTATCAGATTCAGTTTCTTATCCTCAAGGATAAGGTAAGCATTATGCTCGATACTTCGGGTGAGGGACTGCACAAGCGTGGTTACAGAAGAAAATCCACCGAGGCACCAATAAAGGAGACTCTGGCAGCGGCTATGTGCGATATGGCAAGAGTAAGAGGTCAGCAGAATCTATTCGACCCGTTCTGCGGTTCGGGCACGATACTCATTGAGGGAACTATGCTTGCCTATAACATTGCACCGGGAATGAGAAGACATTTTGCGGCAGAGAAGTGGAACTTTATCGATAAAAAACTCTGGGAAGAGGAAAGAACCCGTGCGAGAGATTTAATCAAAAAGGACTCTGATTTTATGGCTTTCGGCTCTGATATCGACCCCGACGCAGTCGAGCTTGCGAAGCAAAATGCGATCAAAGCAGGAGTTTCCAAGAAAATAGATATAAGCGTGGCTGATATCAAGGATTTTGCTCCGGGTGCAGAGCGTGCGGCAGTTGTGACAAACCCACCGTACGGCGAGAGACTTCTGGATATTAAGTCGGCACAGGCACTTTATAGAGTAATGGGCGAGTGTTTTCCGAGGCGCGAAAAATGGAATTACACGATAATCAGCCCGGACGAGGAATTTGAAAAGTGCTTTGGAAGAACTGCCGACAAGCGCAGAAAGCTGTATAACGGTATGATTAAGTGTCAGGTTTAC
>CAVKLS010000326.1:0-2259 GCA_963657025.1 bacterium
GTTCACAGGCTGTAAATCCGATGTTTCCAGAGAGGAGTCTTCGGAAAGCGAAACTAAGCTTGACACTACCGTTATCGACAACATTTTGGAGCGTGGATATCTCACTGTCGGCTGCAGTGAAGAAAAAACAAATCTCTTCGAGTATGATGAGAAAAAAGAAAAATACAGCGGACTTGAAGCGGATATAGCTTATGAAACAGCCGCCGAAATATTCGGTGTGACTGCAAAAAGAGCCGAAAAGGACGGTCTTGTAAAATTCGTTCCGGTAACCTCGGAGAATAGAGAAAACTTGGTTTTATGGAGCAACTTCGATGTGCTTTTGGCAAATTACACGATAACAAGTGAGAGAAAGAATACTCTCTGCTTTTCAGACTGCTACTACACGGACTACCTTGCGTTTCTGGTCTCAAAGGAATCCAAGCTCTCTGATGTGAGTAGCCTTACAAATAAAAATGTTGGCGTTGTAAGAAGCAGCACATCTGAAGAAGATTTAAAGACATATTTTTCCTCACTTGAGAAAAACAAGGATTATCCGTTCTTTTTTGAGTATGCGAATTTGGACGCTGCTGTTGCGGCTCTTAAAGACGGCACTGTATCAGCAGTTTGCTGTGACGAAAACCTTATCACTGAGTACGCTGTCGGTGACTATGTCCTCATGGACGAAAGGGTTGTAGGTCAGCACTACGGTGCGGCTGTAAAGCCCGAGAACGAATTATTGCTCGATTATGTCAATACTTCGATAGCAAAGTGCATAAAATGACAATTGGCGAACACTTCGTTGGGAGTGTTCGCTTTTTTAATTCAATTTTGTCATAATTGTTGACAAGAAAATACTATGAGGTTAAAATTAAGCTGCGGAAGTTTTGAAGACTTCCAAAGGTATGTGAGTAAAGCTTAAATTTCACAAGTGGCAGCTTGAGTTTAAGCTTACTGAGAGTTAAATGTATTTAGAAAAGATTATGCCTTTTAATCAGTGAAAGAGAGGAAGTTTTTTATGAGAAAAACCAAAATTATTTGTACTATCGGCCCTGCGTCCGAGAATGAGGAGGTTTTCCGCCAGCTGTGTGAGGCGGGAATGAACGTTGCAAGACTTAACTTTTCTCACGGCTCACATGAGGAGCACCAGAAGAAAATTGATATGATAAAGAAGGTAAGAGCAGAGCTCAATCTGCCTATCGCAATCATGCTCGATACAAAGGGTCCCGAGTATCGTGTAGGCGAGTTCAAGGGCGGCAAGGCAGAGCTTGCAGAAGGCTCCAAGTTCACCTTTACAACAGAGGATATCATCGGTGACAAGACAAAATGCTCCGTTTCCTACAAGAACCTTATGCACGATTTGAAGGTCGGCGACACTGTTCTTGTCAACAACGGTCTTCTTGACTTCGTCGTTGACGAGCTCAC
The DNA here is from genome assembly GCA_963657025.1 of bacterium. Classification (GTDB taxonomy): domain Bacteria; phylum Bacillota; class Clostridia; order Oscillospirales; family Acutalibacteraceae; genus SIG603. The sequence goes on from CAVKLS010000326.1 coordinate 1,402, forward strand.
AGACACCGAAGCAATTTGTACTGTCCGTTCAGGCGGAACCATCTCGAACCGCAAGAGCATGAACTTCCCGGACCACATCCTCAAGAACGAATTCTTAAGCGAGCAGGACAAGAACGACCTCCTTTTCGGTATCAAGAACGATGTCGATTTTGTTGCCGCTTCTTTCGTTTCAACCAAGCAGAACCTCGTTGACATGAGAAAGTTCCTCAACGAGAACGGCGGTGCAAAAATCGATATCATAGCAAAGATTGAGAACCGCACGGGCGTAAACAATGTCGATGAAATTTGTGAGGTTGCAGACGGTATCATGGTCGCAAGAGGTGACCTCGGAGTTGAGGTTCCGTTCATGGAGCTCCCGTCACTTCAGAAGAAGCTTATCTCCAAGTGCCGTATGCTCGGCAAGAGAGTTATCACCGCTACCGAGATGCTCGAGTCTATGATTCACAATCCGAGACCGACAAGAGCTGAGGCAAGTGACGTTGCAAACGCTGTTTACGACGGAACAAGTGCAGTTATGCTTTCCGGAGAATCCGCTGCAGGTAAATACCCTGTTCAGGCTGTTAAGACTATGGCTGAGATTTGCACCGTAGCCGAGGAGAACATCGACTTCAAGAACTGGTTCAAGGAGACAGACTACACAATCAGAAATCAGGTTGACGCTGTTTCTCACGCTACCTGCTCTATGGCTATTGACCTCAACGCAAGAGCTATTGTAGTATCCTCTATCTCAGGTATCACTGTAAGAATGGTTAGCCGTTTCCGTTGCCCGATAGACATCATCGGTATCACAACAGACGAGAAGGCATGGAGAAAGCTCAACCTTTCATGGGGTGTTACACCTGTTCTTTCCGAGGAATT
>CAVKLS010000327.1:0-2254 GCA_963657025.1 bacterium
AACACACAAAAAAGCGAAGCCGAATCTAAATTCAACTTCGCTCTGTAAGTTATTAACTTTTCTTGATTGATTTGTTGAAAATCAGTCGGCAGCGGGCATTTCGATTTTTCCTCTGCCCATGTGCTTTACTCTCTTTTCTACCTCTTCAATCTTGCCGTCGTTAAATGCCGTTGTATAGTTACCCGTGAGATAACCCGTTACACGTCTTAACTGCTGAATGTGGTGGCTTCCGCACTCTGGGCAGCAATTGTCAAATTCGTCGGTGTATCCGCAGTCAAGGCAAGTATCGTTCGGAACATTGATTGCAAAATAAGGAATATCCTTATCCATAGCATAGTTTACTATAGTCTCGAGTGCCTCGAGATTGTTCTTTGCTCCGCTGTCAAGCTCAACGTAAGTGATGCATCCTGCCGAAGAATAGCCCGTAAGCTGAGATTCGATATCAATCTTTCTTGCGGCACTCATCTTCTTCCAAACAGGAACATGAATGCTGTTTGTGAAGAATTTCTTATCGCTGACATTAGGAATCTCGCCGTACTTCTTCTTGAACTTTGTCATTGCGGTGTAGCAAAGGTTCTCCGCAGGAGTATAGTAAACACCGAAGTTCAGGCTGTACTGCTGCTTAAACTCTGCGCATCTCTGTTTGTAAAGGCTTTCAATTCTCTTTGCAAGCTCCATGCCATTATCCTCTGTGTGGTCACAGCCGATAAGAATCTGAAGTGTCTCTGCCAAACCAAGCTGACCCAGAGCAAGAGTGCCGTGCTTAAGAGCCGAGCGGATGCCCTCCTCGGGAATATAACCCGCCATGGTGTTGTTCTCGTACATAAATCTTGCCGATGCGGGGCTCTGCTGGCAAATCCAGTCGAAACGCTCGATGAGCATATCCTTTGCCTCGAAAATCTTCTTATCAAGAAGCTTCATAAATGTCTCGACAACATCCTCACCCTTCTTCTCTGCGGCTTCCTTTGCCTCCATGGCAAGTGTCGGCATGATTATTGTAACAGGACAAATATTTCCTCTGCCGTCCTTGAGCTGACCGAAGCCGTTGATGTCATAGCCGTTAGCCGTACGGCAACCCATCGTGCTGAAATAGGTCTTGGGGTCGTTTCTGTCATAGCCCACATTGCCCGACCAATCTACGTTGCAGTAGTTCGGATAAAGGCGCTGAGCGGTACTTCTGAGCGCAAGCTTGAAAAGATCGTAGTTCGGATCGCCGGGCTCACGGTTGACGCCCTTCATGCACTGGAAAATTCCGCACGGGAAAATGCTTGTTCTGTGAAGTCTACCGAGTCCCTCAATGGAAACGGTAAGAAGCGACTTGATGACCATTCTTCCCTCGGGAAGTGTGCAGGTTCCGTAGTTGATTGAAGAGAACGGAAGCTGACCGCCGCTTCTTGACTGCAGTGTGTTCAGGTTGTGATACATACCCTCGACAGACTGATGAACCTCTTTTTCGGTCATATCCATAGCGTATTTTCTGACGCGCTCGTCGGAATAAACCTCAGTGTCGTCAATGGAAACATTTTTCGGCTCGAGCTCACCGAGTGAAAACTCCTCGCCTACAATGTACTTTGCGCCGTTGCGATAGTTCTTGAAGAAGCTCTTTCTCACATACGGAACGAGCGAATGGTCAAGGTGTGTGGCACTGACTCCGCCGAACTGCTGAAGACTCTGGAGCTGGAAGAGAACGGCAACCAGCTGCATAGCGGTATTAACGCTGTTGGCAGGTCTTACGTCAGTTTGTCTCGTATTGAAGCCCTTCTCGAGAAGATCGTCTATCGGAAGGCTCAGGCAGTTGTGCATGCCTGCTGCATACGAATCGAGATCGTGGATATAAATCTCGTTGTTCTCGTGATTTTCTCTTGCCATGGGAGAGATTATGTTTCTCATGGCGTAGTCCTTTGTCAGAACTCTTGTTGCCTCACCCACACGGCCGCTGAAGGATCTCTCGTCAAGGTTGGCATTCTGATTCTCAACGTTCTCGGCACGCAGCTTCTCGCCGATTGCATCGAAGAAATCACTTCTTGACTCCCGTGCAACCTCTTTCTTGTAGCGGAATCTCACATACTTCTGAGCAACCTCATAGCCTCTTACCTCCATGATGGCAACCTCAACCATATTCTGAATGTCCTCTACAGAGACCTTCTTGCCCTGTCTTCTGACGGTGCTCTCCACCATCTCGGCAACAGCGTTGATTTGCGAGCGTGAGAGCTTCTCGCGCGGTGTGACCTCGGTGTTAGCCCTTGCGACAGCC
>CAVKLS010000328.1:0-2252 GCA_963657025.1 bacterium
GCTCTACGGTGAGAAAAACTGCTGGAATAACGAGATCAGGTACACTCCGACAGATATTCATATGGGAGTGAGCGAGATTAAAATCAAGCATTGCTACTATCAAAACGGAGAGCTTATCGTTAAGGGTGAGAATTTCACGCCATCCAGTTACATTTATATTAACGACGAACGATACACCGACACGCTTCAGGTGCGTTCCAATACGCTTAAATTGCAAAATATAGAGCTGAAACCGGGCGACAGAATAAGAGTTGTTCAGATGAGTGACGACTTTATTGATTTGTCCTCGACGGAAGAGTATATTTACGAAGAATCGTAAAACAGAAAGACAAAAGCGAACGGAGAGAAAATTTCCGTTCGCTTTGTTATTTTATGTCGCAGAGGTTGATTTATCCGAATGCTATGAAAGAAAATTCTTTGCCGTAGAAAAGTGCAGTGCCGAAGAAATTGAGAAAAGCTCCGAAAACAAAGCAGATTACAGAGATAATGCCGAGCACACGACTCATATTGTCCTTTTTGGAGAAAACTTGTTTAAAGGACAGTATGCATAGGAAGAACAGCACGGGCACGCTGTCCATGATGTAGCGGTTTCCGAAGTGTGCTCCGCCCATGGTTTTGTGGCACAGAAGAAGAAAAATGTGAAGAAGTATGAGCAATGAGCCGACTGCGTTATAAAGTCCGTTTTCGATTTTCCTGTCTCTTATGAAAGCGATAAGAAGCGAGAGCGGATAAACTGTGAAGAACGGAATGACGAGAAAAATGCTTATACCGTTGAATGCCGTGACGAAAAAAGTACCCGATTTGAAGGTCGGCAGTCTGAAAAGACAAGGGAGATTTTCCGCAAAATAATTCAGGGAAAATTGTCCTTTTTCACTGTTGAGAAATTCGGGAAGCCAGTTGTGACCGAACTCGAAAATATTGCCGAAACGGGCATAATTTAAGGCGCAGTAAAAAATAACGAGCAATAGGGCGGGAAAATAGACATAGATTTTGTTTAGAATAAGCCTTTTGAATTTGGTGAAAAGATTTTTACCGTCAATTTTGCTTAACAATATAATCAGGGCAATCGGAAGATAGATAAGCTGGAACGGCCGACAGCCCACCGCACAGGCGAGGAAGAGCATGGTTAAGCCTTTTTTGCCGCAAGAGGCAGAAAAAAGGCAAAGAACGGTGAAGAGGAATGCAAGATTTTGAGCGAAAAACCAGACCCATGCGTCAGAGGTGATTTGCCGCATATTTGTCCCGAGATACAGCGCACAGGTCAAAAGTGCACTGTGAAGAGAAGACAGTCCCCACTTTCTTGCCAGAAGATAGGCGAAGCTTACGCCGAGAAGAAGTGCGGCGAAAGCGATGTAATTGTCGGTTCCCATGCCGAAAACGGCAACAAACGGCAGAAGAATCACGCTCGGAAGCGGCGGAAAGCTGACATAGTATTTACCGCCGTAGGTTGCAAGCTCGAGCCATTCTCGGTTATCGAGATCAAGTCTGCCCTCAAGCCAGGACTTTGCCTGAAGCTCATAGGTGTTATAAATATTAGAATCACTTAAGTGGTGATTTGTCATCTGAGAAAAAGCAAAGAAAAATATCAGCACTGAAAGAAGCGAGAGGGAAAGTGCCAATATATCCTTTGAAATCGAGGTGTTTCTGTTTTTCATAAGTCAGGTTGTTATATCCTTGTGAGTTTTTAGTTCAATTTAGCTAACAGCTTATTAATTATAACAAATACAGGTCTGTTTGCCAACTTAATCGGCTTGCTAAGAACTCCTGCATATGTTAAAATGAAGCGGTATCAAGCTAAAATTACAGAAAACGGAGGATTTGCCGATGATAGGTATAATCGGAGCTATGGACATAGAGGTAGACGGAATCAAGTCGGAAATAACTGATACCGAGGTTAAGGAATTCGCAGGACTTCAGTTTGTTTCGGGCAAGCTTAAGGGCGTGGACGTCGTTGTATCAAGATGCAACCCCGGAAAGGTTAATGCGGCGGCTTGCGCACAGGTTATGGCACTCGTCTATAAGCCGAGATTAATTATAAATCCGGGCGTAGCCGGAGGAATAGGCGAGGGCGTGAAAATCGGCGACCTCGTTGTCGGTACGGCTTGCGTTCAGTACGATATGGACACATCTGCTCTCGGAGACCCTGTCGGATATGTTTCCGGCATAGGAAAGACAGAGTTTGCGTGTGACGCAGAGACAGCCGAGAAGATTAAGGCTCACGCAGAGAAAATCTATGACGGAAAGGTTATGAG
>CAVKLS010000329.1:0-2250 GCA_963657025.1 bacterium
CATTTTGTTGCGGTAAAATAAAAAATACTGACGAAACTGAAAACAGCATTGGCGAAAAACGTCAATGCTGTTTTTGTCAGGTCAGATTTTAACCTTTGCCATAATTTTAAGTATGCTCTCTTTTTTATTAGAGATAATCATATCGTTGGACATATCTATAAAGTAGTACTTTTTTTCTGTGCTTATTCCTGCATCATAGGTAATGGAGCGGAATTTTCTGATTGCATCGGTTACCGTAAATGTTCCGATCATCGCACATACATATTCGCCTGCGGGTATAGATGCGTTGGTCTTTTCGTCAGAAAACATCGGCAGTCTGAAAATTGAATTGGGGGAATTGTGAACATCGGTGTCTGCAATATAGCATCCGCCGCCGACGGGACCACGAAGCTCATAGTAATCGGTATCGCTGCTGTAAGCACGCATGATGATATCGGTTTTACCGTTTTTCTCAAAATATAGCTCGTTAAGCGGGTGTTTTTTCAGAAGCTCCTCGTTTTCTACGGTCTGCAAAAGAATTAGCCTGGTGGTCTCAAGCTCATAAATCTGCTTTTGAAGCACCTCGGCTTGCTTTTTCGCAACATCTGAAAAACTTGATTTTCCGTTCGAATATAGTATTTTCTTTATTTCGTCGAGCGAAAGCCCTGCAGTCTGATAAGCTTTAATCATCTTAACCATCATAAGCTGTTTGGGATGATAGTAACGGTAGCCCGAGTCGCTTAATTCGTATGGTTTTAATATATCGTTATTATCATAAAATATGAGTGTTTTGCGGGTAATTCCGCAGTAATTCGCAAATTCGCCGCAGGAAAGCAGTTTGTCGTCCATAAAAATCTCCATTATTTTATCGAAAAATCTACATTATCATTTTACAATGAGATGTAAGTACATCGTCAATGTCAAGATTATACGAAATAAATGTGACGATTTTGTGAATGTTTACCCGTTGACCTTTCCCTAAGGGTACAGTTTATTATAACAATGCTTCTTTCGAAGCACAAACCGTTATATCGGGAAAAGAAAGGAAATCTTATTATGAAGATTAAAAAGTTCCTCTCTCTTGCACTCGCTCTTACAATTGCTATGACAAGTTTTGCAGGCTGCTCTTCAAGCTCCTCCTCAACTTCTGATAGCTCAACAGACACTACAGCAGAGAGCACAGAGTCAACTGAGTCTACTGAGACAGCTGAGAGCACAGACGAGGCTACAGCTAAGAACGCAGAGCTCTATCCGGGCACAGCAGAGTCCGGCGCACTTACAATCGATATCGGCATGGAGCCTACTTCCATCAACTCCCTCCTCGGCACATATGTTGCTGACGGCAGAGTTACAGGCGCTATGCAGGTAGGTCTTACAAAGACAGACGAGAACGACCAGCCTGTCGGCGACGCAGCTGAGAGCTGGGATGTCAGCGACGACGGTCTCGTTTACACATTCCATCTTCGTGAGGGTATGCAGTGGTCTAACGGCACACCTCTTACAGCAAACGACTACGCATTTGCTTGGAAGACTCTCTTGACACCTGACACAGGTGCTGAGTATGCTTACTTCGCATACAGCACAGCTCAGATCAAGAACGCTGAGGCTTTCTACAACGGTGAGTGCGAGTGGGAAGATGTCGGTGTTAAGGTTATCGATGACACAACTCTCGAGGTTACACTTGCAGCTCCGATCCCATACTTCACTTCTCTTTTAAGCCAGGGCTGCATGCTTCCTGTTAACGAGGAGTATTACAACGAGGTTGGCGCAGACCAGTACTGCACATCTCCTGAGACTTCAATCTCTTCCGGTCCTTATGTTCTTGACACATGGACTCACGATTCCGAGATTGTTCTCACAAAGAACGAGAACTTCTACAATGCAGATGCAGTTTCTCTCCAGAAGCTCGTCTACAAGATGTACACAACAACTGATACAAAGCTCAACGCATTCAAGGCAGGCGAGGTTGATGTTATCTCCCTTTCCGGTGACCAGACAGCTCAGCTCAAGGCAGAGGGCTTCACACCTGTTGAGTATACAACTCAGTCTGAGTACCACATCCTCTTCAACTGCGAGGATGAGTACATGAGCAACGTTAACCTCAGAAAGGCTATCGATGCTTGCTATTCAAGAAACGACTTCATCACAGCTATCCGTAAGGATGCTTCTGTTGCAGCTAATACATTCGTTCCATCTCCTGTTTCCGGTTATGACGGAACATCTTATGCAGAGGCTCTTGCAGCTAAGATCGGCACAGACGGTGTTGTAAGA
>CAVKLS010000330.1:0-2245 GCA_963657025.1 bacterium
GTCGTAGTGCGGTAAATCAACAAGCTTAATTTGCGGATGTTTTTCAATGAGAAAATCTCTTACAACATCTATATTTGAAGATAAGCCACGCTCTAAAATATGCAATGTTTTTCCATGCAAGTCATCCGGTGACAAAATTTCTTTTTTAGCAAGCGGACTTTTCATCGGTACGGCTATCATAATTTCATTATGAGAGACAGCAAGTCGGCTGTATTCCGTTAAATTTTGTTCTTTTATTATGTTTGTGCAAATTATGTCGATTTTATCGCCCAGGTTCTTTCTTATTTCGTAGTATTTATCGAGAGAATCATCAAACGGAACAATCTCAAGATTTAATTCGGGATGCTCGGGGCGGATTTTTCTCCAATATTCTATCGCAAGCTTAGCGGGACGCATGATAGATGAACCGACACGTATTGTTAATTTGGAGTTGTCAATTTTCCGGACTCTCTTTAGCAAATTATTCGAGTGTTCTATCATATCCTTTGCTTCAAAATAAATCAGTTTTCCAGCATCGGTAAGCTGTACGCCGTGACTTGTGCGATTGAAGAGTTTAACCTCAAGGTGCTCCTCAAGATTATTGATTTGCTTCATTACCGCATTCGGTGAGATATAGAGTTTTTCTGCCGCTTTTGAAAAGCTGCCTGAATCAGCTACCGTTATAAATATATCGAGATAATGATTATACATGAAATCCACTCCTTGCTTGAACCTTTTGGTTAATGCCATTTTAGCACATTGAGAATTCTGTTACAAGCTAAATCGTGCTATCATCTAATCAGAATTAAAAGGAAGGAACGGATTACACTATGAAAAGTACGAATGTAACAAAACTGTGGAACAAGGACTATATCTTGTTGCTGATTTGCTGTTTGAGTGCGGCTGTGACGAACACATTCTTTATTTCAGTATTTCCCGTATATGTAATAGACAGTGGGGGAGATACTGCTGCAATCGGTGCTATGGCAACGGGACTCGTTGTCGCAAGTATAGTGACAAGAACCGTTTTCGGTAATCTTCAGGATAAGTTCGGAAGAAGAACCATTATGCTTATCGGTGCAGTTCTCTATACGATAAACACTGCGGCTTATATTTTCCTTAAGGATATAACTGCGCTGTATGTACTTCGCTTCATGAACGGCATTACTCAGGGAATATATTTTGGTGCGGCTAATACATTTGTAGCTGATCTTGTTCCTGATGATAAGCTCGTTGAGGGTATCGGTTATTTTTCGCTTATGGGTTCAATGACGCTCCTGTTTGTTCCGACAATCAGCACATTACTGTATAATTCATTCGGTTCTGTTCCGGTATTTGTTCTGGCTTCTTACTTCTATGGGATATGCCGCAATAACAAATTACCTGACTCCTTTTGGTAAGGAAGTCGGCATTGCCACAATAAGCCTTTGGTTTACCTTTGAATCACCTATGGATATGCTTATGAAAGCCGCGGCAGGAAAACTCACAAAGATAATTGATACATCTAAAATACTTGTTTGTTCTTGCATAGTCGTGAGTGCTTCTTATGTGTTCTTGGCAACTGCAGAGAGCGTAGTATTTGTAATAATATCGGGTATTTTATTCGGTCTTGGTTACGGAATACTTCCGCCGATACTCAATTCGGCTGTATTCAAGCTTGTTCCGCTTGAAAGAAAAGGCGTAGCAAGTGCCACATACAATGTTTTCGGCGACTTTGGAAACGGCATAGGCGGTCTTGTTTGGGGATTTGTCGCAGGAGCAGTAGATTATCGACTGATGTTTTTGCTGGCATGCTCTACAATGGCTTTTGCTTTTGTACTGCATATTACTAAGCTCAGACCAAAATACGCAAAGGGCGAAATATGAAAAACGGAGCACCCAATTTTACTTGGGTGCTCCTCGTTCATTTTGCGGTGACAGTTAAATAAACTTAGCAATACTTCTCCATGGAAGCTGAAAGGTACTGAACCTCCTCGAGCTGGTCACAGGTTACGTAGCCTGACGGAGCCTTGATGAGGGACGGGATTCGGTTAACGATTGTAGCGCAAGTGTGCTCAACCGTTGACGGCTTAACTACATGATACTCGACATTCGGCTCACCTGTTAACCACCAGTCGCACATATCGCCGTCATCAGGGCCATAGACCTTACCGATTGTTTCTTCTTCAACGGTGATGCCCTCTTCAGTCTCTATTGTAACAACGGCGGACATTCCTATGCAGCGACCGGCTTTAATGCTGTAGCCGAGAGTTTCGCTGTACAAATC
>CAVKLS010000331.1:0-2245 GCA_963657025.1 bacterium
GTCTTTCCACGACATAGGCATGAGCCTGAGGTACTATCTTAATGTTTGAAATTACTACAAGTACCACTATAACAAGCAGTACGAGAAATACGATTAATGCAGGCATTTGATTTACTCCTTACTGTCAATTCTCTTTACTCTGAGCTTGACTCCTTCAATTGCTTCTACCCTTACCAAAGTTCCCTTCGGTATATCTTCGTTGCTAACTGCCGACCAGTCACTTCCAGAGACGAGAACCCTTCCCGTTCCCTCGATGACATTTATCGGCACAATGATTCTGCCCTCCATTCCGACATATCTGTCGGCATTGGTAGGCGTGTTGTCCGTTTTTCTCAGCTTTGCGACTATCGGCTTGGTCGCTATGAGAGAAATCACGGTCACCGCCACAAAGGCGATGATTTGCACACTAATATCAAGACCGCACAGCGACAAAATGAACGCCGCAACACCGCCGACCGCAAACCATATGGATACTATCTGCGGGCCCATTGCCTCAATTATCAGTGCCAAAACTATAACTATAAGCCAAATCCACTTTACCACCGCATCTCCTCCCTCCGTGGTATCGTGTATGTATCAAGAATATCACATATATGTTTTTTCTACAACAAGTACTTTAGAGAAATAATCCCTTATAATTCTCATTTAAGGAGAATTTTTCTTTTTGCGCACAAATTTCCCATTGCTTTTCGTCGAATTTCATAAACAAGTCAGGTCAGATTTATGCAGAAAATAAAAATAAGAATAATTCTCATTATTAGTATTGACTAACCTATGGTTCATAATATATACTTGTGTCAGTAAGAACAAACGAAAGGAGATTTAACATGACAAAGCTTGCTTCTCAGCTTTTGAATTTAATTCAAAACTCAGACAGACACATGAGTGCGGAAGAAATTTTCATGCTGTGCAAGGATAAGGGCGTCAGAATCTCCTTTGCGAGTGTTTACAGAAATCTTACCAATTTGGTTGAGAGCGGAGATATCAGAAGAGTTCCCGTCACAGGTGAGCCCGATCGCTTTGACAAGACAATCAGAGCTCACGACCACGCATTCTGCACAAAATGCGGCAGTGTGCTGGACGTAGATGTCGGCGACATGGAAAAGTATCTCACCGATAAGCTCGGAGACAAAATCGAGAGCTACTCTCTCACAATCAAATTCATCTGCCCCGAGTGCAGAGCAAAGCTAAACGAGGAAAACTGTTAATTTATTAAATTCTTAAGGAGGAATTTTATTATGGCTAAGTATGTATGTCAGATTTGTGGTTATGTTTATGAGGGCGAGACTCTTCCCGAGGATTACAAGTGCCCCATTTGTAAGGCTCCCGCTTCCAAGTTCACTAAGCAGGAGGGCGAGATGAGCTGGGCTGCAGAGCATGTTGTCGGCGTAGCTAACGGCGCACCTCAGGATGTTATCGACGGACTCAGAGAGAACTTCAACGGCGAGTGCTCCGAGGTCGGTATGTACCTCGCAATGGCAAGAGTTGCTCACAGAGAGGGCTATCCCGAGATTGGTCTTTACTGGGAGAAGGCAGCTTATGAGGAGGCTGAGCATGCAGCGAAGTTCGCAGAGCTTCTCGGTGAGGTTCTCACAGACAGCACAAAGAAGAATCTTGAGATGAGAGTTGACGCTGAGTACGGTGCAACAGAGGGCAAGGTTAAGCTTGCTACCCGTGCAAAGGAGTTAGGTCTTGACGCTATCCACGACACCGTTCACGAGATGGCAAGGGACGAGGCAAGACACGGCAAGGCACTCAAGGGTCTTCTCGAGAGATATTTCGGCTGATAGAATAAATTTGGGAGAGTAAAACACTCTCCCTTTTTTGTCTTCATATCAAAAAAGCTTGCATCGAAACAATGCAAGCTTTTACTTTTTTTCTCACTCTAACGGGTCAAGCACCCACGGGCTGTCATAAACCAAAAACGGATCGATATCCACACATTTTGCGGCATTGTGATTTCCCGCAATATCCCACGCAACAGTACCGTTCAGACAGTCGAGAGTTTCGTAAAAATATTTCTTGTCTCTAAGCCGATAAAAATCGGAGCCCTCTGCGGCATTTTCCAAAATCGGCTTGCAGTCAAAAAGCTTTACGCTTCCGTCGGTAAAGTAAGCGTAAACCTCGAAATTTTCAGCCGCCAAGACCTTCTTTACCTCCGGCATATAGCTTAAATAAACATTTCCGTCTTCATTTGAGTACATATCAAGCGGATCTTCCGTTTGCGGACTGTCAAGAATTTCCG
>CAVKLS010000332.1:0-2243 GCA_963657025.1 bacterium
TCTTATATATAGTTCAATTGCAACCGAAAAATGTGTTGTTTGGGGTGGGTGGGGTGGTTTTGGACGGAATATCTACTAATAACTTATTTTCACACAGCAAGAAACCTGCGGCAAAAGCTTACCGCAGGTTTATTATAATTTATTTACTTATCTTTTATCTCTTCCGCATAGCTTTCGTAAAGCTCTCTCAAGAAGCTGTCCATGTAGTTATCCGCCTCGGGCGAATAAGTGCTTATTACTATCTGATTTTCGGGCGCGAGATTTATGTCATAGGTCTCGGGCATGAGCGTGATTCCGACACGCATAAGTCCCTCGCCGTCGAAGGAAGCCATACACGTGATTCCCACTCGGTTCTTGCGGTATATGTTCCAGAACTCCTCGAAGCTCGGAGCGGCCTCCCTTGTGTACTCGGCGGCATACATCTTGTCAGACTCAATTCTTCCAGGCTTTATCATGGCATTCGCCTGTTTGTTTATGATTGAAACTGTAGTGTTGTACAGCTTGGGTAACTTTAAAAATGTATAGCACAGGCGTGCTTTGTTCTTGGCAATGTGCATATCGGGCAAGGTGACCCTGTACATCGGCATATTAAATCCACCTTTCGTTTTGTCTTTTTTATTTTAGTCTCTTACGCTGAAGCGGCAACCGCAATAATTCTGACGATACAAATCGTACATTGCGGAAAGCTCGATACTGCGCTTGTACCCCTCTTTTTTCTTGAAATCGGATGGCAGATGCTTCACTCCGATTTCTTCTGCGAGCCTTTCACCTATCTCGTTAATCTTCTGTGAGTTTTTCAAAGGACTTATCGAAAGAGTCGTCGTAAAGTAGTCAAATCCGTTTTCCTTTGCAAGCTCAGCCGCCTTGCGCATACGCATTTCGTAGCATTTGAAACAGCGTGCGCCGCCCTCGGGAACGCTTTCAAGTCCCTTTGCCATTTCCTCGAACTCCTCGCTGTCATAGCCGACAGAAAGAAATTTGACGGGATGAATCTGCGGCAGTACGGAAATAAGCCGCTTGACTTCATTCTCACGCTTCAGATATTCCTCGTGCGAAGATATATTCGGGTTGTAGAAAAGCAAAGTTATATCAAAATACTTCGAGAGATACTCAAGACAATAGGAACTGCACGGCGCACAACATCCGTGAAGCATAAGCTTGGGCACGCTTCCGTTAAGCGAAGCGATTAGCGAATCGAGAAGTCGCTGATAATTTACCTTTGGTTTATTCTGTGTGTTATTCATATTTTAATCAAAACTATCAAAACTCGAGTCTCATCTGATACCAAACAGCGCCGCCGTGGGTCGAATCGGAAAGTCCCTCTTTTTTGAAACCGAACGAAGCGTAATAATCGACAAGCTTATCCTTACAGGTGAGCACGAGTCCCTTTCTTCCGCTTGCCTTTGCATTGTCGATTGCCGTTCTCAAAAGCTTTCCCGCAAAGCCCTTCTTTCGTGCCGAAGGAACTGTATTTACGCCGAAAATCATCTGCCAGTCGCCGTTTTCGTCATGCATGGAAGCCTTAGCATACATCTCATCGGTTAAATCTCTCTCGTTGGTGCAAAATCCGTCCACAAACGAAACAAGCTTTTCGTCATCAAACAAAAGCCAGAAGTGATTCGGATAAGCCTCAACACGCTCGCGGATTTCCTCGGGGGAAGCAGCCTCTGCGGCCGGGAAGCACTCAGCCTCGACTGCGGCAAGTGCGGAAACATCGGATATATTTGCTGTTCTTATAAGCATTTCAATTACCTCTTTTTCAAATAAATTTTCGTGAATTACTGTATTTATATCAAATCAGAACAGGTCAGAAGCCCGTTAATCTCCGAAACAATATTTTCGTAATTATTTAGTATATACAAATTAGATTAAAAATTCAACTCAATGTTTGGAATCGGCTTTATCTTGATAAAAAAGCATTATTATGGTAAAATTTTAATTTGTGCAGAGCAAGATTCAATATATATCAATTTGCATATCAGAGGTAATTTATGATTAAACCTTAATACTGTAATTTTTTCATATATTCACGAATAAATATTAAGATAACGAGGATAAACATGGCTGATTTAAGAACAGAAATAGAAAAAAGAAGAACCTTTGCCATCATCTCGCATCCTGACGCAGGTAAGACCACCCTCACCGAGAAATTTCTCCTTTGGGGCGGCACAATCAATCAGGCTGGTATGGTTAAGGGCAAGAAAAATACAAAGCACGCTGTTTCCGACTGGATGGAAATCGAG
>CAVKLS010000333.1:0-2239 GCA_963657025.1 bacterium
GTTTTGCGATGTTCTGTTTGGCAGAAATGTAAAAGTCCCCTGCCTTGGCAAGGGACAAATACAATCAAAGTGTTTTACCTGTGATAAGCTCGTAAGCCTCAAGGTATTTATTTCTTGTGGTAGTCTGAACAATTTCAGGAAGTTCCTCGGGAGCGTGATCGGAGTAACCGTTCTCGTAGAGCCAGTTTCTGAGGTACTGCTTGTCAAAGGAATCCTGTCCTCTGCCAACCTCATACTTATCAAGTGCCCAGAAACGGCTTGAATCAGGTGTCAAAACCTCATCGGCAAGAACAAGCTCACCGTTCTCGTCAAGACCGAACTCAAACTTTGTATCAGCAATAATGAGACCCTTCTCGAGTGCATAATCGGCACACTTCTTGTAAACATCGATTGTAGCATTCTTTACCTTCTCGGCAAGCTCCTTGCCAAGAATCTCACAGCAACGCTCAAAGGAGATGTTCTCGTCGTGGTCGCCGTACTCAGCCTTTGTGGACGGAGTGAAGATTGGCTCAGGAAGCTTCTGAGACTCCTTGAGTCCCTCAGGAAGCGGAAGTCCGCAAACTGTGCCTGTCTTCTTGTAGTCAGCCCAACCGGAACCTGTGATATAACCTCTTACAATGCACTCAACAGGGAGCATCTTAAGCTTCTTAACCCACATGCTTCTGCCCTCAAACTCAGGCTTTCTGAATTCCTCAGGGAACTCCTCAAAGTTTGTGGAAATAACATGGTTTGGAATAACATCCTTAACATAATCAAACCAGAAAGCCGAAATACCGTTAAGAATCTTGCCCTTATCAGGAATATCATTAGGCATGATAAAATCAAGTGCAGAAATTCTGTCGGATACAACAATCATTAAAGAATTGTCGTCGACCTCATAAATATCACGTACTTTACCTTTACTGATTTTCTTCATTGTTGTAACTACCTTTCAGTTATTATAATAAAAATTGACCGAATCTGTAAGCCGGGTTCTGTATTTGACAGTCATCTATCTTAATCAAGCATTACTACTTGACTCGCGCCACCTCCATGAAACTGCCGGGCAGGCATATGTTTCTCCACGGTGTTGCTCCGAATAGGGTTTGCATGGCTATAATGTCTCCATTATACCGGTGAGCTCTTACCTCGCCTTTCCACCCTTACCGTAAAAACGGCGGTATATCTCTGTTGTACTTTCCCTGGGGTCGCCCCCGGCGGCCGTTAGCCGTTATTCTTGCCCTGTGGAGCCCGGACTTTCCTCAGATAAGCCCTTTCGTTTGCTCATCCGCAACTGTCTGATCCGCTCAATATTATATCAGAATGATTTTTCAGAAAGCAATTTGTTCTTGACATCCCACAAGTCCTGAGATAAATCGACATAGTAGCTGTGCGGATTCTCAAATCTTGTGACCTCGTCCCATAAAGTGTTAACCTGAGAAGCGCAGTAAGCCTTTATAGCGTTAAGGTTTCTCGGATTGTAAAGGCACTGACCGTTCTCGAAAATCTTGTTTCTTATCGGTACTGCCCTGAAATTATCAAGTGTTTTCTTTTTCCAGGTGTTGTTCGGATCGAATATCGTATATGGCTTTTCGTCATCGATAATCTCTCCGTGCATCGTGATAACATCGGCGATAGCCTTATCGGTGTCCTTATCATAAAGACGCCAAAGCTCCTTGAAGCCCGGAGTTGTTATCTTCGAGACATTTTCGCTGATTTTGATTTTCGGCTCAATCGTGCCGTCCTCACGTTCAACGCCAACGAGCTTATATACTCCGCCGAAAACAGGCTCGGAGGAAGAGGTTATGAGTCTCTCGCCTACACCAAAGGAATCGATTTTTGCTCCCTGCATAAGCATATCACGAATTATGTATTCGTCAAGTGAATTTGACGCACAAATTTTACAATCCTCGTATCCCGCCTCATCAAGCATCTGTCTTGCTTTTCTCGAGAGATACGTGATATCGCCCGAATCAATGCGAATTCCTGCAGGACGGTATCCAAGAGGAGCGAGAACCTCGTTAAATACCTTGATTGCATTAGGCACACCCGAATGAAGCACGTTATATGTGTCAACCAGCAATGTGCAGTTCTGCGGATACTCCTCGGCATAAGCCTTGAAAGCGTCATACTCGGAGTCAAAAAGCTGAATCCATGAATGAGCCATAGTTCCCAGTGCGGGAACGCCGAACATTTTGTCAGTAATTGTGCATGCTGTACCGACGCAACCGCCGATATAGGCTGCTCTTGCGCCGTAAAC
>CAVKLS010000334.1:0-2222 GCA_963657025.1 bacterium
GTAAGAAGCGGAAAAACCGTTTGTATGATAGTAAGCTTTGTTTGGTGGGCTATGATGAATTTCAACGAAAGCAACTTCGGCATATGCGGTAAAACAGTTCGCTCAGCCGAAAGAAATATCATTCAGGTGCTTTTGACTATCTCAAATGTGACAGGCTATTTTGATGTTAAATACAGCAGAAGCATTAATGCGGTTGTAATCAGCCGAGGAGACAAGAGGAATGTTTTCTATGTTTTCGGCGGTAGAGACGAAAGCTCATATATGCTTATACAGGGTATTACTTTATCAGGAGTAATGTTTGATGAAGTTGCACTTATGCCGCAGTCTTTTGTTGAGCAGGCAATAGCAAGAACATTGTCTGTTAAAGGCTCTAAGCTATGGTTTAACTGTAACCCTGAAAGTCCTCAGCATTATTTCTATACCGAGTGGGTGCAAAAAGCAGAAGAAAAGAATATGCTACATTTGCACTTTATGATGAAAGATAATCCGATACTCACAGAGCGGCAAATTAAGGACGCAGAAGACCTTTATCAAGGTGTTTTCTATGAAAGATATATCCTTGGGCGTTGGGTAGTTGCTGAGGGGCTTATTTACAGCAGCTACAACGCAGAAAAAGAAGCCGTAAAGCCTGAATTAAGACATTACAGCCGATACAAGATAAGCGTTGACTACGGTACTTTAAATGCTACTTCCATGGGTTTATGGGGGCACGCTGATGACGGTGTTTGGTATCGCATAGATGAATACTATTATTCAGGACGAACAACCAACAAACAGCTCACGGATGAAGAATATTATTCGGAGCTTGAAAAGCTTGCAGGAGACAGAGTAGTTGACAAGGTAATCGTTGACCCGTCTGCCGCAAGTTTTATTACTTGCATTAAAAAGCACGGCAGATTCAGAGTAGCACACGCAAGTAACGCTGTTCTTGACGGTATCAGGCTTACGGCAGTACAGCTTCAAAAAGGCACAATTAGAATTCAAAGCAATTGTGCCGATATAATCAGAGAGTTCGGCTTATACCGTTGGGACGAGAAGTCAGCAGAAGACAAACCGATAAAAGACAGTGACCACGCTATGGATGATATGCGTTATTTTGTGATGGACACATTCAGAACAAGCTCGGTCAGATTTTAGGAGCAACACAAATGTACATAACTCACGGAATGATTATAAATGAACAGATAAGGTCTGACGCAGTAATGTCAGACCTTGAATTTTTCTCAGCGGAGATAAACGACTGGAAGCGTTCACCGCCGAGAATAGACGCTTTAACAGGAGACCGATATTACAAGGGCGACCACGATATTCTTAAGCGAAAGCGTATCACAATAGGCAACGACGGCAAGCCGTATGAGACAAAGAGGCTTCCCAATAACAAGATTGTTGATAACCAGTATGGAAAGCTTGTCGACCAAAAGAAGAATTATTTGTTGTCCAAAGAATTCAGTTTCGATACGAAGGATGAAAATTACGCCTTTGCTTTGTCGAAAATATTCAACGCAAAAACGCGGCGGCTTATCAAGGTGGCAGGGCAGAACGCTATCAATGGGGGAATATCGTGGATATTCCCTGAAATCATAGACGGAGAACTCAAGCTTAGAGTTTTTCCCGCTTATGAGATTTTACCGTTTTGGAGAGACAGCGAACACACTGAGCTTGATTGCGTGCTCCGATACTATACGGCAGAGTATTACGATGTAAAGCACACGAAGAGAGAGCTTGAGCTTGTAGAGATTTACAAGGCAGACGGCGTTGAAAGAATAGGCTTGAAAACGGTATCTTGAAGCTTGAACAGGAGCTTATCCCTTACATTACAAGAGGCGAGGAAAACTATGCTTGGGACAGAATACCGCTTATCCCTATAAAAGCAAACCCTAAAGAGATACCGCTCATAAAGCGTTGCAAGGAGCTTCAGGACGCAATCAATCTCACTTGGAGTAACTTTGTCAATATGACCGACCAAAATCCTTACAATCAGATTCTTGTCATAAAAAACTATGACGGAACGATTGACGAGAATGTTTGGCAGAAAATAGCAAATGACGGAATAGTACATGTAACTTCTGTTGAGGGAGTTGAGGGCGGTGTTGACACGCTGAGTCTTGAGGTCAACGCAGAAAATTACAAAACAACGCTTGATTGTCTCAAACGAGCAATGATAGAGAACTGCCGAGGCTATGACGCTAAAGACGATAGATTAAGCGGAAATCCTAATCAAA
>CAVKLS010000335.1:0-2217 GCA_963657025.1 bacterium
AATTATTGATAATGTAACAAAGGTTATTAAAGGGATAACTGTCATTCAAGATGTTTCACTTACACTTCACAGCGGCACGGTTTACGGTCTGCGCGGAGTAAACGGTTCGGGCAAAACGATGCTCATGCGTTTGATTGCAGGACTGATTAGACCGACTAAAGGAAAAATCACGATTGACGGCAAAGAACTTGGCAAGGATATCACCTTTCCCCCGGACATTGGATTGCTGATTGAAAATCCTGCTTTCATTGATAACTATACAGCGTTGCAAAATTTGAAGCTTATCGCAAATATTCACAGAACTGTTGATGAAACCAGAATCCGTGAAATAATCACACAGGTTGGCTTAGATCCTGATGATAAGAGGAAATATAAACAATTCTCTCTTGGCATGAAACAGCGACTTGGCATAGCTGGTGCAGTGCTTGAAAATCCACAGCTTATTTTGATAGACGAGCCGACAAATGCTCTTGATACGGATGGTATTGAGATGGTTAGACGGCTTGTCCGTGAGCAGAAGGACAGAGGTGCTTTGGTGGTTCTGGCTTGCCATGATTTTTCCGTTCTGAAAGAACTTTCCGATGAAATTTACTTTGTTAAGGAAGGACGAGTGACGCCTTATGAGAGTGAAAGCATCGAATAAAAAAGCGGTCTTAGCTATTATTCTTGTAATTGCCATAGTACTTGTTTCGGTTAGGATTTGGTATGTTAATCAAAAAGCTTATAAATTTGTAACAGAAGAATATAATATTGGCGATTGGATTTCCTTAGACGGAAACTTTTTTGCGGATAGAGATGCCGAGAACAACGACGGCTATTCTGTTCGTGTGAGTAAAGCCGAGGTTATCACCTATGAGGAATTTATGAGCAGATTCGGCAAATCTACTGATTATCTTGCAGAAATCACTCGTCACGATGTTATTTTGTTGACTGTAGATTTTAAAAATGATGATAACGAAAACGGCGGAGTTTTCATAAGAGATATGAATCTTTTTAATGTATGGCGTTCTGCTTACTACAATAAAAACAATACTTATATGAAAATTGCCAATCCAACCATAACAACAAGTCTTGATGGTATTAAGGTTAAGCCAGGAACAGAAGCTTCTATGTATATGGTATATCCGACTGACGGCAGTATGGACGGAGTGACATATCTTGATAAGCTCGAAGCCAAGGGCACAAAGAATTTTACTATGTACCTCAATGTCAGCCGTTACCCGATTATGAAAACAGTCAAACTGAATTTAACCTTACCTGAATAAGACACAGGACAAACAAAACTGCACCGATTGATTTCGGTGCAGTTTCTTACTCTTTTTACTGTGGGTTCTCCGGAACAGGCACGGTGAAATGTATGTATTTTTTAGTGGGATACCAGCTGATACTTAAGTAGAGATCAGCGGTTTTGTGCCCTTTGCTTGCTTCTTCTTGTAAGAAGCTAACTCCGTCAGCACGGACTGAAGATGTATAAGCTACTTTTAAAGTGTATTCGGAGTTCGGCTGAATGTTTATAGAAGCCTGACCGTAACTAGAGTTGATTTTGGGTTCACAAATTGCTTCATAGGTAGAATCAAAATTATAGTAGCACGAAAAGTACCTGTTTAACAATGAGAAGAAGCTAAGGTAAAGATAACCGTCACTGTTTTCATTTTTGATATTTAAGGTTAGTAGAATAACATGGTGTCTTGATTTTTCGGCTAAATAATCGGTGCTTTTGTTGTACCTTGCCATGAAGTTTTCATATGAAAGAACTTCGACTTCGCTTAATTGGATAGAATAACCGTCGGTGTTTTCTTCTTTTGTTGCAATGTAGTCCCCCTCAAGCGGAACCCAGTCACCTATTTCATATTTCTTCTCATATACCTGAGCGGCATTGGAATTAACATACCAAACTCGGAAGGAATACAATGCGGCAAAGACTACAATTAACGGAACTGCTATCTTTTTACTCCACTTTTTCGTTTTCATACTCTGTCACACATCCTTCCTTGACAAAATATATCACATCGGATAGCTCCTTAAGGACGGAGAAGTCATGACAAGCTAAGACTATTAACGCACCTCTCTCCTTTTGCTCTGTAACAAGCTTTCTTACCATTTCTATTCCGTCGGTATCAAGTGCGTTGGTAGGCTCATCTATTAAAATAAGCTGTGGATTTTCAAGCACTGCTCCCGCAATTCCAAGTCTTTGCTTCATGCCGAGAGAGAATTGCT
>CAVKLS010000336.1:0-2211 GCA_963657025.1 bacterium
CCTTCAAGATGGTTGATACCTGTGCGGCTGAGTTCGCTGCAGGCACACCGTACTTCTACGGCACATACGATCTGCCCGAGGCAGGCGGAGAAAACGAGGCACTCGACTTCATCGGAAAGAGCGAAAAGCCGAGAGTTGTCGTTCTCGGTTCAGGTCCTATCAGAATCGGACAGGGCATCGAGTTCGACTATGCTTCCGTTCACTGCGTAATGTCGCTCCAGGAGCTTGGCTACGAGGTTATCATCATCAACAATAACCCCGAGACTGTTTCCACAGACTTCGATACAGGTGACAGACTTTACTTCGAGCCGCTTTGCGCTGAGGATGTCATGAACATCATCGACATCGAAAAGCCGGTCGGAGTTGTTGTGGCATTCGGTGGTCAGACAGCTATCAAGCTTACCAGAACACTTGCCGACAACGGAGTTAAGATTATCGGTACATCTGCAGACGGCATCGACGCCGCTGAGGACAGAGAGCGTTTTGACGCTGTTCTCGAGAAGCTCGGCATCAAGAGACCTGCCGGTTACACAATCTTCACAACAGAAGAGGCACTTGACGCCGCAAACAAGCTTACTTACCCTGTACTTATGCGTCCGTCTTACGTTCTTGGCGGTCAGAACATGATTATCGCTCACAACGACGACGACATCAAGGAGTACATGGCTATCATTCTCCGTCACAAGCAGAAGAACCC
Organism: bacterium; assembly: GCA_963657025.1. Classification (GTDB taxonomy): domain Bacteria; phylum Bacillota; class Clostridia; order Oscillospirales; family Acutalibacteraceae; genus SIG603. Next base: position 698 of record CAVKLS010000336.1, read on the forward strand.
TGTTCTTATCGACAAGTACTTAAGCGGTATGGAGCTTGAGGTTGACGCAATCTGCGACGGCGAGAATATACTTATCCCGGGCATCATGGAGCACGTTGAGAGAACGGGTATCCATTCGGGTGACTCCATTGCCGTATATCCTCCGACGGATATCGACGATGATATGACAGCAACAATCATCGATACAACAGAGAAGCTCTGCAAGGAGCTCGGTGCTATCGGACTTATGAACTGCCAGTATATCTTCATGGACGGTTCACTCTACGTTATCGAGGTTAACCCGCGTGCTTCACGTACCGTTCCTTATTTAAGTAAGGTTACAGGTGTTCCGATGTGCGACCTTGCAACAAAGGTAAGCCTTGGCTACAAGCTCAAGGATTTAGGCTTCGGAACAGGTATTTATAAGAGATCGCCTTACACCGCAGTCAAGGTGCCTGTATTCTCCTTTGAAAAGCTTACCGATGTTGATACTCAGCTCGGACCTGAGATGAAGTCCACAGGTGAGGTTCTCGGTATCGGCAACAACATGCAAGCGGCTCTTTACAAGGGACTTGTTGCCGCAGGCAATGAGATGAAGAAGGAGGGCGGTGTGTTCATCACCGTCAGACATCAGGACAAGGGTGAGGTTGTTGAGATTGCAAAGAAGTTTGCAAGCCTCGGCTTCAAGCTTTACGCTACAAGAGGAACAGCCCTCAACCTCTTTATCGCAGGTCTTCAGGTTGAAATTGTTGACAAGATCCATAAGGGCCCGAACAACGCTCTTTCACTTCTGGGCAGCGGCAAGGTAAATTACGTCATCTCCACTTCTTCCAAGGGAAGAGACCCGGCACTTGACTCTGTTAAGATGCGCCGCAAGGCAAGCCTTCTCGGTATTCCTTGCCTTACATCAATGGATACCGCAAACGCACTTGCAGACAGCTTGCTCAGCCGTTACACAAACTTCAACACAGAGATTGTTGATATCAACAACATGAAGACTGAGCGTCAGAAGCTCAAGTTCACAAAGATGCACGGTATCGGCAACGACTATATTTACATCAACTGCTTCGAGACACAGGTTTCTTCTCCTGAGTTCCTTTCAATCTATCTTTCAGACAGACATAAGGGTGTAGGCGGTGACGGTGTTATCCTCATTTGCCCGTCTGAGATTGCAGACGCCAAGATGCGTATGTTCAACCTTGACGGTTCTGAGGGCAAGATGTGCGGAAACGGTATTCGCTGCGTAGCTAAGTATATCTATGACAACAATATCTGCCGCAAGAAGGTTCTCCACATTGAGACTCTCTCGGGAATCAAGGAGTGCCGCATCATCACAAAGAACAACGAGGTTTACAAGGTAGTCGTTGATATGGGCAAGGCAATTCTCGATCCTGAGCTTGTGCCGACAACCTTCAAAGGTGAGCCTGTTGTCAACCAGCCTGTTACAATCGGCGACCAGATTTACAACATCACATGTGTATCTATGGGTAATCCGCATGCAGTAGTATTCACACGTTCGATTGATAAGCTTAATC
>CAVKLS010000337.1:0-2201 GCA_963657025.1 bacterium
CGGTTGGTGCGAGGCAGTTGCAGAAAACAATGAAACTCACCCGATGAGCAGCCGGCTGAAGGTTTTAAACTCTAGGTTAGGACGGTATCCCACCGATATTTGGGAGATACATTGTGCAGATGTATTTGAGTGGTTGTTTATACAACAAGATAGAGTGGTACCGCGGAATTCAGCTTTCGTCTCTTTTGACAGAATAAGAGACGAAAGCTTTTTTATTAGCTTTTCTTTTGTTCAACTGTTCTGCACATCAAATAGATGATTTATTGGAGGATTAAACTCATGTCTAAAATGATTAAAATATTCGACACAACTCTCAGAGATGGCGAGCAGTCTCCCGGCTGCAGCATGAATCTTTCTGAAAAGCTTGAGGTTGCCCGACAGCTTGAAGCTTTGGGCGTAGATATTATTGAAGCTGGTTTTGCAATAGCTTCACCGGGTGACGCAGCAGCCATTGCGGCAATTTCTGAAATTATTAAAAATTCAACTGTTTGTTCTCTTGCACGTGCGGTTGAAAAGGATATAGATGCCGCTTATCATGCTATTGAAAAAGCCGTCGACCCAAGAATCCATACTTTTATTGCAACCAGTCCGATTCATATGGAGTATAAGCTTCGCATGACGCCTGATGAGGTACTCGAAAGTGCTGTTCATCATGTTGAATACGCAAAAAAATATATTTCGAATATCGAGTTTTCCGCTGAAGACGCAACCCGTTCCGATCCGGATTTCCTTTGCAAGGTGTTTGCGGCTGTTATTAAAGCAGGTGCGACCACACTCAATATTCCTGATACGACAGGATACATGGTACCTGAAGAATATGCAAATTTAGTAAGATATATTCGTGAACATACAGAAGGCGTTGAGAATGTAACACTTTCGTGTCATAACCACAATGATTTAGGTATGGGCGTTGCGACTTCACTGGCTTCTGTTCAAGCAGGTATAGGTCAGATTGAATGTACAATCAACGGTATAGGTGAGCGTGCAGGAAATGCTTCTCTTGAAGAAATTGTTATGGCACTCAAAACACGTAAAGACTACTTTGATGCAGATACAAGAATCGACACAAAGCAGATTTACAGATCTTGCCGAATGATTGAGACAATAACAGGTGTGGCAATTGCACCGACAAAGCCAATAGTCGGAGCAAATGCATTCGCTCATGAATCCGGCATTCACCAGCATGGTGTTTTGAGTAACACTCAGACCTATGAGATTATGACGCCTGATTCAGTCGGTATTCCGAAGAACGCAATCGTTCTTGGAAAGCACTCAGGAAGACATGCATTTGAGGCACGTTTGGTAGAACTCGGTTACACATTAAGCAAGGATAAATTAGACAAAGCTTTCGAAAAGTTCAAGGTTCTTGCCGATAAGAAAAAGGTAGTAAAAGACAGAGATCTTGAAGCAATCATCGGCGTTGTGCCTGTATCGGGTGAGCTTCGTTATACACTTAAGGATTACGTTATAACAAGCGGTAATACCATTAGCACTACAGCGGTAATCAAACTGACACGTGGTGATAAGGTTTATGAAAAGGTAGCTTTAAGTGACGGCCCTATAAACGCTTCATTTGCAGCAATTAACAAAATTGTCGGCTACAAAATAACTTTACATGATTATTCACTCAAGGCTCTCACTGACGGAAAAGATGCTCAGAGCGAAGCAGTTGTCAAGATTAGCTTTAATGAAAGCAAAGAGGTTATTACAGGACGCGGTGTTTCAACTGATATTGTGGAGGCATCAATTAAAGCGTATATAAACGGAATCAATAAATATCTTGATAATAATTAAATAATTAAAAAGAAAAGAGAGGAAAATATTATGGGAATGACAATGAGCCAAAAGATTTTGGCAAAGCATGCCGGTCTGGAAAGTGTAACAGCCGGTCAGCTTATCGAAGCTAATTTGGATTTGACATTGGCTAACGACATTACAGGTCCTGTTTCTATCCGTGAGCTCGAAAAAGCCGGATTTGACAAGGTCTTCGATAAAACCAAAATTGCACTTGTTATGGACCACTTTACACCTAACAAGGATATTAAATCAGCTGAGCAGTGTCTTCAGTGTCGTAACTTTGCTACTGAGCATGAAATTGTTAACTTTTTCGATGTAGGCACAATGGGAATTGAGCATGCTTTGCTTCCCGAAAAAGGACTTGTTGGCCCCGGAGAGCTTGTTATCGGTGCTGACTCACACAC
>CAVKLS010000338.1:0-2190 GCA_963657025.1 bacterium
CGTGGGCTCTGCCCACACCCGCACGCTTTTTGAAAAAAGCGTGGCAAAAACTTTTTTCTTTTCTGTTCTGGTTTTCTCTTTGTGCGTACGGGTCGGCAAGAAAAATGCCCGTCTGCGAATGCCATGCATTCTTGACGTATTTTTCTTTGCCTTGCTTCTTTTTTATCGCTTCGCTCTGTTCTTCTTTATTTCTCTTCTGCTTCGCTTCTCTCTCGTGGGCTCCGCCCACACCCGTTCGCTTTTTGTAAAAAGCGAAACCAAAAACTTTTTCCTTTTATGCGTCATTTTATCTTCAAAAGCCTTAAATCACTTGCAATTTTGACCGGCTTAACTTATAATATTAAGGCTTTATTTAAATACAAAATCAAAATTTATGCTTTTATGCGTTTGAAAGGATTGAATATATATGGCTAAGGGAAACAACAAGAAGGTCGCAGACATCACAGCGATGGACGTTGACTTCTCCAAATGGTACACCGATGTTGTCAAAAAGGCTGAACTTATGGACTACGGCACCGTTAAGGGCAGCATGATTTTGGAGCCTTACGGATTTGCTATCTGGGAAAACATGAAAAACGATATGGACGCAAGATTCAAGAAAACAGGCGTTCAGAATGTATATATGCCTCTTCTCATTCCCGAGAGTCTTCTCCAGAGAGAAAAGGATCACGTTGAGGGCTTCGCACCCGAGGTAGCCTGGGTTACCTACGGCGGAAACGAGAAGCTTCAGGAGAGACTTTGCATCAGACCGACCTCCGAGACTCTTTTCTGCGAGCACTATGCAAAGGTTATTCACTCCTACAAGGATCTTCCCAAGAACTACAACCAGTGGTGCTCCGTCATGAGATGGGAAAAGACCACAAGACCTTTCCTTCGTTCCAGCGAGTTCCTCTGGCAGGAGGGTCACACCATGCACGAGACAGCCGAAGAGGCAATCGAGAGAACTCTTCTCATGCACAAGGTTTACACAGATTTCTTTAAGGAAACTCTTGCTATTCCCGTTGTCGGCGGCAAAAAGACCGAGAGCGAGAAGTTTGCGGGTGCGGAATCGACCTACACAATCGAGGCTATGATGCACAACGGCTATGCACTTCAGAGCGGTACTTCTCACTATTTCGGCGACGGCTTTGCAAAGAGCTTTGACATCACCTACACAGGCAGAGACAACAAGCTTCACTATCCTCACCAGACCTCTTGGGGTGCTTCCACAAGAATGATCGGTGCGGTCATCATGGTTCACGGCGACGACAACGGTCTCGTTCTCCCTCCGAGAATTGCTCCGACGCAGGTTGTCATTGTTCCTGTTGCTCAGCACAAGCCGGGCGTACTCGAGAAGTGCAACGAGGTTTACTCCTCTCTTAACGAGCAGTTCAGAGTTAAGCTTGACGATTCCGACAATTCACCGGGATGGAAGTTCAGCCAGTACGAGATGCTCGGTGTTCCGATTCGTCTTGAGATGGGTCCGAGAGACATTGAGAACGGTCAGTGCGTACTCGTAAGACGTGACACAGGCGAAAAGATTCCTGCCGCACTTGATTCCATTTCTGACACTATTGCAGCTCTTCTTGATGCTATTCACGACAACATGTACGAGAACGCTTGCAAGAATCTCGAGGAAAAGACCTTCACCGCAACAACTCTCGATGAGTTCGTTGACATTGCTACAAACAAGCCGGGATTCATCAAGGCTATGTGGTGCGGCGACGAGGCTTGCGAGGAGAAGATTAAGGACATCACAGGCGGCGTTAAGTCGAGATGCATTCCTTTCCACGAGGAAAAGCTCAGTGACGTATGTGTTTGCTGTGGAAAACCCGCAAAGCACATGCTGTATTGGGGCAGACAGTACTAATCAATTAATAATGTACAATTAAAATAAATAATAATTAGCGGATACGAGGTTTTCGTTTTTCGTTTTTAACGCTGTTTGATTATTAAAATATCCCGTAGGGCGGTCTTTGACCGCCCTTTTGCTTTTATCGATGAGTGGGCAGAGCAGCCTACGAAAGGCACGAAGTGCCGACCTATTCATTCAAATCTGAATATCAAACCAAAAACAAATCGGCTTGTCGGCTTCAACAGCGGTCTCTTTGCTCCCTACTTCGCTTCCTAAAAGCATTTAGTAATCTGTGTGGATGGTGGAGTGTGGAGTTGGGTCAGAACGGTATTTGCGTTCTGTATTTATCTTAATGC
>CAVKLS010000339.1:0-2180 GCA_963657025.1 bacterium
ACCCCACCCCGACTTTGCGGGAGAAAAATGGTGGCACGATGTCGATGTCGTAATTGATGAAGCAAAGAAAAGAAATATGACGATTTGGATTTTGGATGACGCCCACTTCCCCACGGGAATGGCTAACGGCGGCATAGCAAAAAATCCCGACAAAGCAAGAAGATTTCTCTATTCTCAGTTTGTCGATGTCACGGGCCCCGTGCCTTCCGCTCAGGTCGATGTCGATTTGCTCACGACAAAGCAGGTAACATGGATGGACCTCGGAAAGCCGACAAGCAAACCATACATAGACGAAACAAAGCTTTTGTCCGTCACGGCAACTAAAATTCTTAGCGGTGATGTGATAGACGGCGAGCCGATTGACTTAACCGACTTTGTCTCGGACAGCTACCTCACGTGGGATGTGCCAGCAGGCACATGGAGAATAAACGTTAATTTCTCCACAACGGACATAGGAGCAAAGCCCGACTGCATCAATTACATCGAGGACGATTCCGTTCAGGTGCTTATAGATGAGGTTTACGAGAAGCACTACGAGCATTATAAAGAATACTTCGGAAATATCATTCAGGGCTTTTTCTCCGACGAACCGGGATTTTATAACATCGAATGCTTCGACGACTCAAACCGTTTAGGTCTTAATATGCCCCTTCCGTGGGGCAAGGAAGCAGAAACATGCATGAAAGCCGCATACGGCGAGAATTTTAACAGAGATATCCCATATCTTTATGCCGAGGAAAAAAGCGGAAAGCAGATTAATATCCGCACAGCTTACATGGATGTTGTCACTAATCTTTACAGCAAGAATTTCAGCCAAAAGCTTGGTAATTGGTGCCGCTCTCATGGCGTGAGATACATCGGTCACATTGTCGAGGATTCCAACGCTCATATGCATTTGGGTCAGGGCGTCGGTCACTATTTCAGAGCAATGAAAGGACAGGACATTGCGGGCATCGACAACATCGGCTCTCAGCTTATGCCCGGCAACGATAACATTAATCGTCACACGGGATTTCAGACCTTGGGCGGAGAATTTTATCACTTCCAGCTCGGCAAATTGGGTGGCTCGGATGCGGCTATCGACCCCAAGAAAAAAGGCAGATGCCTTTGCGAGAACTTCGGAGCTTACGGCTGGCGTTTGGGCGTAAGAGATATGAAGTGGCTTGTCGATTATCTCGTGTGTCAGGGCGTGAATTACTTCGTTCCGCATGCGTTTTCTATGGCTGAGTACCCTGATTCGGACTGTCCGCCGCATTTCTACGCAAGAGGAAACAATCCGCAGTTCCCTTACTTCTGCAAGCTTATGAAGTATACGGACAGATTATGTAATATTTTCTCGGACGGAAAAAACGTCTCGCAGGTCGCCGTACTCTACGAGGCAGAAGCCGATTGGGCAGGCAAAACCATGATGGGCTATGAGGTCGGCAAGGAGCTTCTCACAAATCAGATCGACTTCACAATCGTTCCGTCAGATGTTTTTGTCTATAACGAATATTACGGCTGTAAGGCTCAGGGCGGCACTCTCGAGATAAATAACCGCACTATGAAATGCCTTATCGTGCCCGAATGCGAGTATATCCCCGCCGCAGCAGCTGAATTTATCTCGGAACACAGCGAACTTCCCGTTATTTTCGTGGAAAGCTATCCCGTCGGAATTGAGGACGAAATAACATCGGACAAATCCGAAAAGGAGCTTCTTGATTCAGTCATCGAAAATTCGGAGTGCATCAGCCTTAATGAGCTTGCAAACGAGCTTGTAAGAAGAAATATTCACGACGAGGTATTTCCTCTTGTGCGTGACGAAAATCTTCGTATGTATCACTACTCGAAGGACGGCAAAGAGATTTACGCTCTTATGAACGCTTCTTTGTCAGATACTGTCGATACATATCTGCTCATGCCAAACGGCACTTACGGCATTTATGACGCCATGAATGACAAGACCGTTAAGCTAAGTGTAACAGACGGAAAAACAAAATTGACTCTCGCTCCTTACGAAACAACAGTCATCATGACAAATCCCGAAAAAGCAGAAGAAAAAGACTCTGATATTGCTCTTGAAAAAGAAATTGACATTGATACATATAATCTCACTCTTTGTGAAATCGGAGCAGCTGAACCTGAAACAATCGACAATTTCAAGTTAGCCCCAATATCCTCATTCAAGAGAGATTTCTCGG
>CAVKLS010000340.1:0-2178 GCA_963657025.1 bacterium
TCGTTGTCCGTTATAGCATAAATAGCCTTGTCGGCTGAGGTCTGCACAAAATCGAAGCAGCACTTACCGGCAAGAAGATAAATCGGAAAAAGCTCGACTCTCTGAGCAAAGAGAAACGAGAAAACAACCGCCATAATAATCATAACGGAAAGTGGATTCAAAATGCTCCAAAGATAGCCTAAAAAGCTTCTTCTGTATTTTAACTTTATATCTCTGGAAACAAGCTGTACAAGCAAGTCCCAATACTTGAAAACCTCAAGGAAAGAACCCTCCTTGGGGTTTAGTTTTTTTATAAATTTATCCATAACAAGCCTTTCATCAGTCGAAGCTGTGATTTCCTCTTAATTTATTATAAAGCTTTGAGTGAGATATGCTCTCCCAGCCTTTTTTATCAATGTGCAGACTGTTCATAGCCTTGAATGCCTTGTACTGCTTTGCAGCCATAGCGTAAGTCTCGGGAAGTCTCTCCTCAAACTCAAGCATAATGTTCTCTGCCATAGCTCTGCCCTTTTTTCTGTCCTTTTCGACAAGAAGAGCCGTCATAAGATAACTCATAAGTAATCCCTGAGCCTTCATGCAGTAATACGACCGCTGTGCGTCCGACGAAAAATCCCTGTTCGGATACTCTGCAATAAGACGCTCAAGAACAGCCTTGGTGTGACCGATTCTCTTGAGCTGATTGACATTGGAAACGCTCTGCGTCACATCGCCTATACGATAGCAGTAAATGAACATATCAATCGGTGTTACGCTCTTCGCCACGCAGCACGGAACTGTCGCATACTCGTGGTCCTCATAAAAAACATGCTCGGAAAGCTGCATGCAATTATTCTGATAAAATTTAGTATTATAGGTTATGCCGTGGAAAGTGAGACTTCTGTCGAAGCTTTTCCAGCTTGCCATAATCTCGTCAAAGGAATATGCTCGCTCAAACTCCTTCGGATAACTCATCCATTTTTTGAGCTCATTTCCATTTCCGACATCCACCGTATAGTGGTGAGTCAAAACAACATCGGAGTCGATTTTTTCGAGTTTTTCGACAAAAGACGGAAGATTTTTGGTTACAATCCAGTCATCGGCATCTATAACCTTTACATATTTTCCGACTGCGGCATGAAGACCCGTGTTAAGCGCACCGCCGTGACCCTTGTTCTCCTGATTAATCAATCGAACAGACTGCGGATACAGCTTGACAAATTTTTCGGCTTGCTCGGCAGTATCGTCGGTCGAGCCGTCATTTACTATTATAATATCGAGCTTGTCGACAACTGAAGCTTCAAGAAACGATGAAATAACCGTGCTCATAAACCTCGAAGAGTTGTATGACGGAACTACAAATGAAAGAATTTTATCCATATCTACCCTTACAATGCCTTAGTCTCAGCCGACCTTTTGGCTTTTTCTATCTTATTCTCGCGTATGCCCTTAAATATTGCGCCCAGTGCTTCAAAAAAGCTTAAATTATCACGATACTTCGGCATTTTCTTCACGCAGTAAAACAAAGCGTATGCTGCAGCAATCGGAAAACCGAGAATATATCTCGTTGTGGCACCGCGGTTCTCAAAGAATTTTTTGTCAAATCCCGAAAACCAGCGGCTGTCTCCTCCCTCGTGAACCTCTGCCAGTTCGTAGGGAACATACCAAACCTCAAGCCCGCTTGATATGCAATCGCTCAAAAATTTAAGCTCCTCCTCCGCTCCGTTTCCTGTGCCTGAACCGAGCATTTCATCAAAACGCACGCCCGATTTCATCAGACTTTCTCTTCTGAAAGAAATCTGCCAAGAAGCAACCTTTAAAATTTTTGGAAATTTCAAACGCATAACCCTGTCCTCAAAGGACGGTGTGCGGTTTATCATCTTGAAAATTATGACGTCAGCCTGAGGATTTTCCTCGTAAGCTTTGACCATTTTGGTGATGTAGTCGTCGGCAAAGGTTTCGTCATCATCGCACAAAAGGCAAATGTCAGCAGTACTTCTTTCAATGGCGGCATTGCGGCTTTTCGTCAGACCTCTGTCTTTCATCGAAAAAACTCTCGCCGTGCCGTTTTCGGTTGAAAACTCATGATAAAAATTCTCGTCGCACTGGTTGATAACAACGCAGTCACCCGTGATTTTACTGTTTTCAATTAGCTTTTGAGCATCGCAAAACATGCACGACACTAAAATATCTGCCTTTAAG
>CAVKLS010000341.1:0-2171 GCA_963657025.1 bacterium
TCCCTGAGGGAGTTAACACAGAGTTCATCGAGGTTATCGACGAGCACACCCTCAAGATGAGAGTATGGGAGAGAGGCTCCGGCGAGACTATGGCTTGCGGAACAGGTGCTTGCGCATCGGCAGTCGCAGCTTGCCTTAACGGTTACTGTGAAAAGGGAACAGACATCAAGGTTAAGCTCCTCGGCGGTGACCTCGTTCTTAATTACACAGACGAAAAGGTTCTTATGACCGGAACAGCAGAAAAAGTATTTGACGGTGTAGTTGAAGTATGATATAATCAAGCTTGTTTTTGATTACGCCAACAAAAGGGTTGGAAGCAGAATTCTCTTTTGACAGGGCGTTCGTTTCCAGCCCCCTTTTTATGAATATCTAATCGTAATTTCAAATAAAAACAAGTCAGAAAAGGATAGGTGATATTATTGACTAAGTACATTTTTGTTACCGGCGGTGTTGTGTCAGGCCTCGGTAAGGGTATTACAGCCGCTTCACTCGGTAGACTTCTCAAGGCTCGCGGATTCAGAGTCGCTTCACAGAAGCTTGATCCATACATCAACGTTGACCCGGGTACCATGAGCCCGTATCAGCACGGTGAGGTTTACGTCACAGAGGACGGCGCAGAGACAGACCTCGACCTCGGTCACTATGAGAGATTCATCGACGAGGACCTCAACAAGTTCTCCAACCTCACAACAGGTAAGGTTTACTGGAATGTTCTTAACAAGGAGAGAAAGGGCGAGTACCTCGGAAGCACCGTTCAGATCATTCCTCATATCACAGATGAAATCAAGAACTTCATCTACAGCGTCGGTTCCAAGAATAACGCAGACATAATCATCACCGAAATCGGCGGCACTGTCGGTGACATCGAGTCACAGCCGTTCCTTGAGGCTATCCGTCAGGTATCCCTCGAGGTAGGCAGAGAGAATTCTCTCTTCATCCACGTCACACTCGTTCCGTATCTTGCAGCTTCCAAGGAGCACAAGTCCAAGCCGACTCAGCACTCCGTTAAGGAGCTTCAGGCACTCGGAATCAACCCGAACATCCTCGTTCTTCGTTCCGATGAGCCAATCGAGGACGAGAGCATCTTCAATAAGATTGCACTTTTCTGTAACGTTAAGCGTGACTGCGTCATCGAGAACAAGACTATTCCTGTTCTTTACGAGGCACCGATCATGCTCGAGAAGAGCCACTTCTCCGATATCGTATGCCGTGAGCTCAATCTCCCTGAAAGAACACCCGATCTTCACGATTGGTACGATATGATTGAGAAGATCAAGTCGAGAAACAAGAATGTAAGAATCGGTTTGGTCGGTAAGTACGTCAAGCTTCACGACGCTTATCTTTCAGTCGCAGAGGCAATGCGCCACGCAGGATACTATCTCGGTGCAAACGTCGACATCAACTGGATTGACTCGGAGTTCCTCACAGAGGAGAATGTTGACCAGCAGCTCAAGGGTCTTAACGGTATCATCATCCCGGGCGGCTTCGGCAACCGTGGTATCGAGGGTATGATTCTTGCTTGTAAGTATGCAAGAACAAACAACATTCCTTATTTTGGAATTTGCCTCGGTATGCAGATTGCATGTATTGAGTTCGCAAGAAATGTTTGCGGAATCAAGGACGCCAACTCGGGTGAGTTTGACGAGTTCGGACTCAATAAGGTTATCGACTTTATGCCTGACCAGTACACAGGTATCAATATGGGCGGTACTTTGAGACTCGGTGCATATCCTTGCAAGATTAAGGAAGGCACAATGATGGAAAAGTGCTATGGTACAAACCTCATTTCCGAGCGTCATCGTCACAGATACGAGTTCAACAATGACTATCGTGACAGATTTACCGATGCCGGACTTGTCATCAGCGGTACATCTCCTGACGACAGACTTGTCGAGACAGTCGAGATTGCAGAGAACGACTTCTTTGTCGGCGTTCAGTATCATCCTGAGTTCAAGTCAAGACCGAACAAGTATCATCCGCTTTTCCACGGCTTCATCAAGGCAGCTGTAGAGAATATGGAGAAATAATCAATAATCTTCAGTCACCGTGTTCGTGTTTGCGAATGCGGTGATTTTTTACTGAGAGTTACTTACATTGAAAGAAAGCAGAAAAACACAAAAGTTTTTGGTTTCGCTTTTTACAAAAAGCGAACGGGTGTGGGCGGAGCCCAC
>CAVKLS010000342.1:0-2169 GCA_963657025.1 bacterium
GCCTCTGCCAGATCTTCCGATTACCTGTGTAACCAAATCAAAGGCTCTTTCATTGCAACTGTAGTCATCTGAATAGAGCATCTGATCTATATTTAACACACAGACAAGAGTAACATTCTCAAAATTGAGACCTTTAGACACCATCTGTGTGCCAACCATTATGTCATATGTATGTTTATCAAATTCATCAAGCAGTTCATCGAGATTGTTTCTGAGCGAAACCGAATCGGAATCCACCCTCAGAACTTTAGCCTCAGGGATAAATTGTCTCAAAGTTTCTTCAATTCGCTGTGTACCGGTGCCGTATGTACTCATAGAGTTTTGATGACATCGAGGGCACGTAGAAGAAAAATCTTCAATGTAACCGCAATAGTGACAAACAAGCTTATTGTTGTCAAAATGATAATTCAGAGATACGCTGCAATTAGGGCACAGCTTCACCTCTCTGCATTCTGTGCATCTGACAAAACTGTGATAACCCCGTCGATTTATAAGAATGATTGATTGCTTATTGTCATCAAAGTTTTTCCGCAGAAGAAACCTTGTTCTGGCACTCAAATCATTTTGCACTCTGTCCGAATCGAGAGCGTCTACTATCTCAACCTCAGGCAGATCAGCATTCCCATATCTAGAATTCAGGTAGCACGGAATATAACTTCCTGATTGCGCCCGGTAAGATGATTCTACAGACGGGGTTGCTGAAGCCAGCAAACAAACGCCTTTTGTTCTTGATGCCCTTAAAACTGCAATTTGCCTTGCGTCATAACGAGGATTTTTATCAGATTTATAAGACTTATCATGCTCCTCATCGACAACAATCAAGCCGATATTATCGAACGGCGCAAATATTGCCGATCGTGTTCCCACAACAATAGCCGCTTCCCCGTTTTTGCAACGTTTCCATTCGTCATATCGCTCCGCAACCGTAAGGCCGCTGTGCATAACGGCAACCCGGTCGCCAAAAGCGTTTTTGAAAATCTGGACTGTTTGTGATGTCAATGATATCTCGGGAACCAAAATTACAGCCTGTTTACCTTCAGAAAGAACTCTTTCTGCTAATTTGATATAAACAGAGGTTTTTCCGCTGCCGGTAATACCGTTTAACAAAATAGGCTTGTTCTCTTTTTTATCATAGCTGTCACAAATGCGGTTGTACACCTCAAGCTGAAGCTCATTTAACACGATTTTGTCGCTTGATTTTGCTCTGTCCGCTTTAACAGACGGTCGTCTGTATTTTTCTCTTAAAAAGTATTCTGCGGCACCGCAAGAAACAAGTTTATCTAAAACTCCTTTAGTACAACCGACAAAATAAGCAACCTCATTCACGGTAACTGTTTCACAGTTACTTATGAATTCATATGCTTTCCTCTGTTGCTTAGATTTAAGCATAGAAGAATCATACTCTTTGGCGATAATCATTTTATCGGTAGCGTCAGAGATTTTCTGAACCGCCTCTTGTGTCTTCAAAAGAATTTTACTTTCTACCAACTGTAACAGCTCTTCATCAGAATCGTCTGATTTTAATGTGTTAACAATATAATTAGAGTTAAAATTGCTTTTCTTTGCACGCTTGATAAGCTTAGTTTGAAAATCTGATAAATCACCGTCATCAAAAACAACATCAGGGTTTAACCGATATGTAAAAATCAGCTTTTGCGACAAACCGTTAGGAATGAGAACCCGAGTCGCTTCCTCATATGTACAGAAATATCTTTTTGTCATCCATTCGGCTATTGTGAGAAGTTCTTCTGACAAAACAGCGTCTTCATCTATGACTTCAAGTAAACCTTTCAATCTGCCTGAATCCAATTCGTTCTTTTCACGAACTCTGAAAACAATGCCGATTTTAGATTTATTGCTGTTTCCGAAGGGAACCTTGACTCTCATCCCCGCTCTGACATTCATTCCCTCGGGAATGATGTAAGAGAACAGTCTGTCGAATGAGTAGGATGTTTTTTCTAATGCAATTTCAGCAATCAAAACTCGTAATCAAACGGATCCGGCTCATGGATAATATACTTGCCCGCAACAAAATCTCTGCAAGCGAGCTCAACCGGCTTAACTGTAACAGGCGGATCTGCATTCTCAATTTCTGTTGTGATCTCTCTTGCTCTTTTTGCAATTGCAATTACGAGTGAGTAACGGCTGTTGTGTGGTGTTCTTACTATG
>CAVKLS010000343.1:0-2162 GCA_963657025.1 bacterium
AGTCTATTCCGATATTATCGAGTATTTTGAGACCGAACAGGTCTCGGCTTACAAGCTTGACTTGGGAACGGGCGAGCTTTCTTTGACGCTTAACGACAAGGATAACACCATAGTTAAGTATGTCATTCCGAGCCAGTCGCTTTTCTATGACGATGTTTCCGATTATATCAAGCAGTACAATGAGGACAATCCTGATAACAAAATGGTTCAGGATGTTTTGCGTCCCGAGCAGACAAGCTGGCTTATCAGCATGTTGCCGTCTCTTCTTATGTTTGCAGGTCTTATTGTGCTATGGATTTTCATGTATAAGAAGATGGCAGGCGGCGGCGCAGGCGGAACTATGAATTTCGGCAAGGCAAGAGTAAAATCTCAGAGCGATGAGAAGAGAAAGACCACATTTGCCGATGTTGCCGGTGCCGATGAAGAGAAAGAGGAGCTTCGTGAGATAGTCGAGTTCCTTAAGAACCCCAAGAAATATAACGACCTCGGTGCAAGAATTCCGAAGGGCGTTCTCCTCGTAGGCCCTCCCGGTACAGGTAAAACACTTCTCGCACGTGCTGTTGCAGGCGAGGCGGGCGTTCCGTTCTTCTCGATTTCGGGTTCTGACTTCGTTGAAATGTTCGTCGGTGTCGGTGCTTCGAGAGTCCGTGACCTTTTTGATAAGGCTAAGAAAAATCACCCGTGCATTATCTTCATCGATGAGATTGATGCGGTCGGTCGTCAGAGAGGCGCTGGTCTCGGCGGCGGTCACGACGAGAGAGAGCAGACTCTTAACCAGCTCCTCGTTGAAATGGACGGCTTCGGTGCAAACGAGGGTGTCATTATGATTGCGGCTACAAACCGCCCTGATATCCTTGACCCCGCTCTTATGAGACCGGGAAGATTTGACCGTCAGGTAACAGTAGGTTATCCTGATGTTAAGGGCAGAGAGGCAATTCTTCGTGTTCACGCTAAGGGCAAGCCACTTGCTCCCGATGTCGAACTTTCCGTTATTGCTAAGAGCTCAGCAGGATTTACAGGCGCCGACCTTGAGAATCTTCTCAATGAGGCAGCACTTTTGGCTGCACGTAAGGATAAGCGTGCAATCACAATGGAAGAGATTGAAGAGGCTACAATTAAGGTTGTTGTCGGTACGGAGAAGAAGTCTCACGTTATGAATCCGCATGAGAAGAAGCTTACTTCTTACCACGAGGCCGGTCATGCAATTGCTTCCTACTACTGCAAAACTCAGGATCCTGTTCATCAGATTTCTATTATTCCACGCGGTATGGCAGGCGGCTACACTATGCACCTTCCGAGCGAGGACAGATCCTACCAGAGCAAGAAAGAAATGCTCGAAAGCCTTATCGTTCTTCTCGGCGGAAGATGTGCCGAGGCTCTCATCATGGGAGATATTTCAACAGGCGCTTCAAATGATATCGAGCGTGCAACAAAGGTTGCTAAGAGCATGGTAACAAAGTACGGTATGAGCGACAAGCTTGGCCCGATTATGTACGGTTCTGACAACTCCAATCCGTTCCTTGGCAAGGAGTACGGTCACATCAGTGATTATTCCGAGAGAACCGCTTCCGAGATTGATGAGGAAGTTAAGAGCATGATTATGAAGGCTTACGACGATACCATCAAAATTCTTACGGATCATATTGATATTCTTCACAGACTTGCAGGAGTTCTTTATGAGAAGGAGAAGGTTGAGGCTAAGGAGTTCATCGATGTTATGGAGGGAAGACTTCTTCCGTCCGTTGCTGGAGAAATCCCCGATGAAACAGCCGAAGAGGTTGTTGCTTCTAAGAATGCCGAACCGATTGCCGATACAGTTGAATAAAGTTTTTTGAGAGAGTCTTTCGGCTCTCTCTTTTATTTGAGTTTAAAGATTTAATAAGCTAAAAAACAGTGTGGATTATGTGATAGCTGTAAAGGATAGTAGCTTTACAAAGCGTGATTAATCAAGTGTGAATCATCAAAACACTTGTAAATCAAGCGAAAATCTGATATAATCAAATTTATGGTTCAAACAAAATTTCGAGATATAATATAAGGATTTTTTATGCCAAAGAAAAAGACGTATGATAATGAGAGTATAACAATGCTCAAGGGAGCCGACCGAGTACGAAAAAGACCTGCGGTTATTTTCGGCTCGAACGATATAGTCGGTTGTGAGC
>CAVKLS010000344.1:0-2161 GCA_963657025.1 bacterium
AGATACAAAATTTGATAACAACCAACTTGAAGAATAGTTCTTGTCGCTTCAGAAAGCTTCATGCTTTTGTTTTTCAAAAACAGAGATATATAATAGTCAAGAGTAATTTTGTTTTCAAGAACTCCATAGAAGATAATGCTTGCAAGAGCACTGTCTCTCCTGTCAAGCTCATGTTTTTTTAAGCATTTATCAATAACTATATTTGAATAGCCTTCATTTTCAGAAACCTGAAGCAAAGCTTCAAGTGCAGCCACGCGAGAACCTGTTATCATATTTCCTACTTTCAATTTAGACACGAATTTTTATCCAACGGATGACCCACCAAAAAGGCATCTCCTGTCATTCTCTTACCGTTTTCAAGTTGAACCTCTAACAATTGCAAAGCGCCTTCTCCGCAAAAAACGCAAAGGTGCTTATCTGATATGAAAAGCTTGCCCGCTTCTCCGTTTCCTTCAATTACTTTTGTGCGATGAAT
Source organism: bacterium (assembly GCA_963657025.1). Taxonomy (GTDB): domain Bacteria; phylum Bacillota; class Clostridia; order Oscillospirales; family Acutalibacteraceae; genus SIG603. The sequence continues at coordinate 476 of CAVKLS010000344.1, forward strand.
TTTAATCGCTTTTTCCCCATAATGAGAAGATGCACACGGCCATGGATTTAAACCTCTGACCTGATTATGTATCTCGGTAGAAGACTTAGTCCAATCTATCGGAGAAAGTGCTTTTGTGATAAGGGATGCATAATTTGACTCAGCGTCATTTTGCTTTTGAGGCTTTACGGTATTTGATTTTAATGCCTCAAGAGTTTCTGCCAGCAAATCAGCACCTATTACAGAAAGTCTGTCGAACAACTCTCCTGAAGTCTCGTCAGACGGGATTTCGACTTCTCTTTTCAAGAGCATATCTCCCGTGTCAAGTCCTTTGCCCATGAGCATAGTTGTAACGCCTGTAACCTTGTCTCCGTTCAAAACAGCCCATTGAATGGGAGCTGCTCCACGATACTTTGGTAAAAGAGAGCCGTGAACATTAACACAGCCATACTTTGGAATGTTCAAAATAGCCTCTGGCAATATTTTTCCGTATGCCGCAACTACAATAACCTCCGGATTTTGCTCTTTTATAAGGTTAATAACCGATTCGTCCTTAAGGGTGTTTGGCTGAAATACCTCTATATTGTTTTCTAAAGCCAATTCTTTAACAGGAGAGAACTGCATTTTATGTCCTCTGCCCTTTGGTTTATCGGGCTGAGTGAAAACAGAGACAATATCTTCCCCGTTTTCAATAAGCTTTTTTAATGTCGGTACCGCAAAATCAGGGGTACCCATAAAAACCACTCTCAATTAATTTTCCTCGTTTTCGCTATCTTCAGCACTTCTAAGCTCTTCCGGGTCAATCATTCGGCTTGCTCTCTTGACAAAGCAAATTCCGTCAAGATGATCTATTTCGTGGCAAAGTGCCCTTGCAAGCAGTTCTTCGCCTTCTACTTCATACCATTCGCCGTTCTTGTTTTGAGCTCTTACCTTTACATGATTCGGCCTTTCAACCATTCCGTATTCTCCCGGAAAAGACAGACAACCCTCAACACCATCCTGTGTTCCGGATGTCTCGATTATTTCGGGATTAACCAAGTCAAGTCTGCCTTCACCTACGTCAATAACGCACAAACGGCGCATCATGCCAACCTGTGGTCCCGCAATGCCGACTCCGTCAGCAGCCTGCATGGTTTCATACATATCGTCGAGCAAAACCTCGAGCTTATGGTCAAATTTTTCTACCGGTCTGCATACCTTTGTAAGTATGGGATCACCGTCTTTTACTATATTACGAAGTGCCATATAATTCCTTTCATTAATCAATAGTTTTCACTTGGATTTGTATCAATAAAAACAGAAACTCTCTTGAATTCTCTTTCATTCAGAAAGTCCTTATATACTTCAGACAGCATTGTTCTGTACTGTTTGTTACATTTTGTTTTAATGATAATTTTATATCTGAATCTATTACCGACTTTATATACCGATGCTTCTGTAGGAGGATAAATCCTAACAGGATGAGACGGAAGTCTGTCTCTAAGAGCTTTTGTCAGTATCTCCGTGAACTTAATCGGAGCAAATTTCACCTTTGTTTCATCGGCTGAAACAAACCCTATAACATTAATATCACAAAATGGCGGATACAACAACGCATGCCTGAAATTTATTTCAAGCTTATAAAAATCAGCATAATTCTGATTTTTGGCAAGCTGAATATACGCATTTTCAGGCTGCTCTGTTTGAATCAAAGCAGTGCCTTTATAT
>CAVKLS010000345.1:0-2159 GCA_963657025.1 bacterium
GCTCTTACCTTTGAAATGGGGTGTGTTTATGTTACCTGTTATTACTATTGCCAGACAGTTTGGAAGCCACGGACACAACGTTGGAATCAAGCTTGCCGAGAAGCTCGGAGTCAAATATTTTGATAAGGAGCTTATTGCAATGGCTGCAAAGCAGAGTGGCTTAAGCGAAGAGATTTGCAATCAGGCTGACGAAAAAGCCGGAAATTCACTTCTCTATTCCATGGTTATGGGTAATTATCCTTTCGGTGCTCATTTTACGGGCATGAACGATATGCCGATTAACGATAAGCTCTTTATTCTGCAGACGGATATCATCAAAAAGGCAGCTGAAGAGGGACCGTGCGTAATCATCGGTCGTTGCGGAAGCTACATTCTTCGTGATAATCCTAATGTATTCAGAATATTCATTCACGCTCCTGCCGAGCAGAGAGCAAAGTGGGCTGTTGAGACGGGACAGACAACTGAGAAGAAGGCGCTTGACTTCATCACAAAGAAGGATAAGCAGAGAGCTAACTACTACAACTTCTACTCAAACAAGAGATGGGACGATTTGAATAACTACAATCTCACCATTGACACGGGTGTCTTCTCGGTAGATGAAGCAGTCGACGTAATCATCGAGGCTATTAACCGCCTTGGATGATAGGAAAAATTAATTAAGATTATACCTACTTCTTTCTTTCTTTTTAGGGCCGGGAACTTTGTTTTCGGTCCCCTTTCCTTTTTCTGGAGAAATTCAACTTTTGCGGTGGAATTGTTCATAATTTCACCGTATTATTTTGTACTATGAAACTAAAAATACTTAAACTTAAAAAAATCAAAAAATCGACACTTCTTATCATAGTGGCTTTGCTATGCCTGGTGGCAGTAATTGTTGCCGCTCAGATTGTTATTAACAGCAACAGTACATCAAAATCAGAGACTGTAACCTATGCTATGGGAACAGCCGTGGAGCAGACGGTTTACGGCGCAGACTCTGAGACAGCTACAGAAAACGGAGCTCAGGCGGCAGAGAAGCTTGAAAGTCTTCTGAGCTGGAAATTGGAAGACAGCGACATCTACAAAATCAATGCCAATGCGGGCAAGGACTGGACAGAGGTAAGTGCAACTACGGAGAATATACTGAATCAGGCGCTTGAAGTCAGCAAGGAAAGCGGGGGAGCATTTGATATTACCATTCTTCCGCTGAGCAATCTGTGGGGCTTTGACAACTCTCCGAGCGAGCCGCCGAGTGATGAAATGATTTCCAAGGTGCTCAATAAGGTTGATTATTCTGCACTGAGATACGATGCAGACAATTCATCATACAGCTTCAAATCTTCGGGTTATGCTATTGACCTCAGTGCTGTGGGAAACGGTGCGGCTTGCGATGTCATAATTGCCGAGTACAAGGCTCTTGATGTTGAGCGTGCAATGGTTTCGGTCGGCGGCAGTATAGGAGTTTACAGCACGGGAGATTACACCTGGACAATCGGAATAGAGAATTCCGATTCGAGCAAAATTATCGGTAAGGTGAAAATAACATCGGGCTACTGCTCGACATCGGGAACGGCAAAAAGCTTCGAATATGAGGGAAAGACTTATCACCACATTCTCGACACTACAACGGGCTATCCCGTTGAAACAGATCTTGCGAGCGTTACGGTTTTTTGCGACAACGGAACGATAAGCGACGCACTTGCCACAGCTTGCTTCTGTTTAGGCTTCGAGGACAGCCAAAGTCTTCTCGAGAAATATAATGCCGAAGCCGTGTTTGTTTATAATGATGACAGTGTGAAAACAACAAATGATTTGGAGTATGTTTCACTTGAAAACTAACTTACAAGAACAGAAAACTGCGATAGGTGAGCCTACCGCAGTTTTTGTTTGTGTATTTATTAATTATCTTGTGATTGAATTAATTCAGTGATTATTCGTCTGGGTCGAAGTCCTTCATCTGTTCCTCTTCGATTTCGGGAATCATTGAGAGAATCGGTTTAACATCCTTGCCTCGCATGTGACGGTCGACATAGTTCTTTGTCGTTCTCATAACCTGAGGAGCAAGAACCAAAACGCCGATAAGGTTTGGAATCATCATAAGTCCGTTGAAAGTATCGGACAAATCCCAAGCAAGCTGAGAGGAGCAAACCGAGGATATGATAACGAGTACGGTGAAGAAT
>CAVKLS010000346.1:0-2153 GCA_963657025.1 bacterium
TGAGCATACATTAAGTCTTGAAAGATTCTTGACGAACGCATCTGCCTGAGAAAGTGCGGCAGCAGGCTTGCCCCAGCGCTTCGGATCCTCGTGAAGTCTCTCGAAGTACTCCTGGAAGGTAAGTCTTGCCTTCATTGGGTCTGCGCCTGTAACAGCAAGCTTTGCAAGAGATTCTGTAACGGCATAAGCAGCACCGTGGAACGGGCTGAAGCGTGAGATACCGGGGATATAGCCGTAAGCCATAGCCGTGGCGTCGTCTGTCTCGCCCTTAAGAAGCGGAATCTTTGCAACCATTGCATCCTCGGGAGTGAGCTGATACTTACCGGCAAACGGCATATTTACTGTAGCCGCACCGATAGAAGCGTCGAATCTCTCGGAAAGTCCCTTCTGTGAGCATACATTAAGTCTTGAAAGATTCTTGACGAACGCATCTGCCTGAGAAAGTCCCTCAAGCTCTGCAGGGATAAGCTCTCTGTAGTCGTCCTCTGCCTTAGGTGCTGTGATGTAAGCGTCGGCATTCTGTGTGACACCGTTTGTGTCAAGGAACGCACGGGAAAGGTTAACGATGATGTCGCCTCTCCAGTCCATGACGAGTCTTGCGTCGTCTGTGACAACAGCAACTACTGTAGCGTCGAGGTTCTCTTTGTGAGACTCTGCGATGAACTTATCTACATCCTCGGGAGCGACAACAACAGCCATCCTCTCCTGAGACTCGGATATAGCAAGCTCTGTGCCGTCAAGACCTTCATACTTCTTGGGAACCTTGTTAAGGTCAACCTTAAGTCCCGGAGCAAGCTCGCCGATTGCAACGCAAACACCGCCTGCGCCGAAGTCGTTACATCTCTTTATAAGTGTGGAAACCTCAGGGTTTCTGAATAATCTCTGAATTTTTCTCTCGGTTGGAGGATTACCCTTCTGAACCTCGGCACCGCAAACCTCGATAGACTCGAGTGTGTGTGCCTTAGATGAACCTGTAGCACCGCCGCAGCCGTCACGGCCTGTTGCGCCGCCGAGAAGAATGATAACGTCGCCTGCCTCAGGCTCCATTCTTACAACATTTGACTTCGGAGAAGCACCGATAACAGCACCGATTTCCATTCTCTTTGCAACATAGCCTGCATCATAAAGCTCTGTTACCTGACCTGTTGCAAGACCAATCTGGTTGCCGTAAGATGAATAACCCGCAGCGGCACCTGTTGTAATCTTTCTTGTGGGAAGCTTACCCTTGAGGGTATCCTTGAAGTGAACAGTCGGATCGCCCGAGCCTGTTACACGCATTGCCTGATAAACATATGCTCTGCCCGAGAGCGGGTCTCTGATTGCACCGCCAAGGCATGTTGCGGCGCCACCGAACGGCTCAATCTCTGTTGGGTGGTTATGTGTCTCGTTCTTGAACTGAATGAGCCATGTCTCCTCCTTGCCGTCGATTACAACGGGAGCTTCGATGGAGCAAGCGTTGATTTCCTCAGACTCGTCAAGGTCGTTAAGAAGACCGATGCTCTTTACATACTTGGCACCGATTGTGCCCATATCCATAAGGCAAACTTCTTTTTTCTTATTGGTGTAAAGCTTTGCTCTTACATCCATGTATTCCTGAAGTGCCTTGCTGATTGCCTCGCTTAATCCGCCCTCTTCGACCTCAATCTTATTGAGCTTTGTCGAGAATGTTGTGTGACGGCAGTGGTCAGACCAATATGTATCGATAACCTTGAGCTCTGTTAAGGTAGGCTCTCTCTTCTCCTCGTCACGGAAATAATCTCTGACGAAATTGAGGTCAGAAAGCGTCATGGCAAAGCCCATGCTGTCGAAATACTTCTTCATTTCCTCGTCGTTCCAAGAGATGAAGCCCTCGATTCTTGCAACATTTGCAGGAACCTCGGTTTTCATATCGAGAGACTCCGGCTTTGAAAGAGAAGCAAGTCTTGACTCAACCGGGTTAATCATATAGGACTTAATCTTGTCCATTTCCTCGTCGGAAACATTGCCCTTGACCAAGATAACCTTAGCTGTGGCAACTGTCGGACGCTCGCCCTGAGTCAAAAGCTGAACGCACTGAGCGGCAGAGTCTGCTCTCTGGTCATACTGACCGGGAAGATACTCTGTGGAAAGGCGATATCACAAGACTGCGCTGTGGGGCTATCGTAAATGCCGCC
>CAVKLS010000347.1:0-2152 GCA_963657025.1 bacterium
ATATATATCAAAGTCAAGTATTTAGCTGAAATTCTTCTGTCATTTCGTGTTAATTTTCTCCCCAAACGCAAAAACCGCTCCGCAGCTTAACGCCACGAAGCGATTTTATCATACATTAATATCAGACATTACCCGTGAGCCAAGCGACGATGAAGAAAATCGCGAAGCCGAAAAGGTAAATGAATCCGACTATGGAAAGACCCTTGAGCCAAGGCTGAATCTTGTGCTCCTTAGTGTTTACGAGGTTGTAGTTAAGAACCGCAAAGATAGGTGTTGTGATGAACGATGCAATCATAGCAAATCTGAGCATTGTAGCGACGTTGCCCGAGAAGAGGTAAACGATAATCAAGCCGATTGCGCTTGTTGCTGTTGTCCAGATTGAGAGCGACTTCTTGCCGGCTTCCTTCTTGCCGAGGAGAAGACGAAGAGCCTCGTTGTTTGCACGGGAATAGCCGTCGATAACGGTGAGAACCGTACCGAAGATGCAGAGGAATGCGATGAATGTGATGAGAAGTCTTGACCACTCACCGAACACCGATGCGTACATGCTGACAAACTGAGCGATGTAGGCTGCGCTTGCGCTCAAGACCTCCTCGCCCGAGCCAAACTGAATGAGTGCTCCGAGTGCGCAGAAGATAACTGCGAGAATTGCAGTTCCGATGTAGCCTACGTTGAAATCGAACAGTGCGTCCTTAATGGACATGGTCTTAATCTGCTTTCTCTTCTCGACCTGCCACATGGAGTTGATAGCCGAAATCTCAATCGGACACGGCATCCATCCCATAAGCGAAACGATGAACGGGAGAGCGGCAAGACGCCACGGAGTAGGTGCTTCAAAGTCGGGAGCATACTCACGGTGTCTGAAAAGAGCGATGACAACGGCGAGCGTTGTTGCGATTGTGAGTGCGGTCATAACCCACTTTGAGAGGGTATCGAGGAACTTGTAGCCGCCGATTAAAAGCATAGCCCAGATGATTACGATGATAATCGTTGTGAGCTGAGAGATTGAAAGTCCGAAGCCGTTCGGTGCGATATTAAAGAGAATAGCCGCACAGAGAATGCCGACGCCAGCGGTATTTACGATAGCAGAAAAGACATTCAGCACGAAGAAAACGACAAGCCAGCCCTTTCCCTTTTCTGCGTAGCCCTCGATGAGGGTTTTGCCGTTCTCCATGGTGTACTGAGAACCGAAGCGGAAGAACGGATACTTGAAGATATTGATTAAGATAATCAATATCGCCATCTGCCAGCCATAAATTGCTCCCGCCTGAGTTGAAGAAACGATGTGAGAGCCTCCGACTGCGGCAGAAGCCATCAGGATTCCGGGGCCCAATGCTCTTAATTTAGTGCGCCAGGTTGAAGACTGCGCTGTTTCCGGTGATTTAGACATATAAATTACCTCCTTAGTCTAAATCCGAATTCATGTAAGTGAGTTCGAAATATTCTTATCTTTCCTTTGGGCAAGCTTTGCCCACCCTTCCTGAAAACTCCCGTCTTACGAAACGAAGAAGGAGAAACCGAAGCTTGACGCTCGTTTTTTACGCTTTGCAACGCCGCAAATTCTTATCGTGAGACAAGCGTGAAGTCAAAAACAGCACTTGCAGGAAACGCAAGTGCATATTTCAAGTCGTCTTAAAAGCCGCATTCTTTTGAAAACACAAAACACCTTTGTTTCACTTTGATTCGCTTTATTGCACAAAGTATAATATCAGACTTTTGTACAAAATGCAAACACTTGCGGCAAAAATATTAACTTTTTTTGAATTTCTTCTGTACTCTTCCACACTATGAAATTTGATAGCTGCCTTAATTTGCAAATTCTCTTCTTGTGAATTTCATTTTTCGTTGTTAGTGCATTTTTCCTACGGGATATTTGTTCCGTTTTTATCCTGACTGCCCGTATGACTTTTTACGAACTTTGCCTATGAAATTTATCAATGACCGCCCCTACTGGTTATGTGTTCTTGTTTTTCTGTTCGATATTTTTCTTTGTGCTAAACGGTCGGCTCGGAAAATGCCCGTCTGCACGTATCTTTCCTTTGCCTTTCTTCCTTTTATTTCTTCGCTTGATTATTTGCGTTCTTTTTCTATCTGTATGTAAATAATTCGGCTGTCTTCAGACAACTACGAACGCTTTGCGTTCTGAAAATGC
>CAVKLS010000348.1:0-2146 GCA_963657025.1 bacterium
TTCGCTTTTTACAAAAAGCGAACGGGTGTGGGCAGAGCCCACGAGAGAAATAAAAAGCAGTGGCAAAAAACGAAATAACAGAGTGAAGCGAAAAAAAGAAGAAAGGCAAAGGAAAATACGTCAAGAATGCGAAGCGTTCGCAGACGGGCATTTTTCGAGCCGAACCTTTCGCACAAAGAGAAATACAGAACGCATATCCCGTAGAGGCAGTCTTTGACTGCCTCTATCATTTTTAATGCGGTGCTTGGGTGACGGAAGATGCCCTACAGGTTGGTGTAAAGACAGCAAAAGCCGACTTGTACACAAAAATAAATAAAGAACATAAAATGACATAAAATGCCAAAAACGGCACGGAAAGTACGAATAATCGTATGTATTCCGTGCCGTATTTTTTGTGCGAAGAGAAACAGAGAACGCAAAAAGAAAACTCAGACCGTTATAACATGTATCTGACGGTTTTGAAGCTCTTGCATGGAAACAGAGTCAATTTGGCTGTCTGTTATCACAGTTTTAACTTTGTCCTTGAGGTTGAGCGGAACAACTCCGCGCTTGCAAAATTTATCGCTTTCAGTCAGTACAATAACCTGTTCGGTCTGGCGTGACATATCCCGTACCGCCTGAGCACGCATCTGGTCACGGTTGGAGAAGCCTATCCTTGAATCGTATCCGTCAGCTCCGATAAAAAAGTAATCAACAAAAAAATTAGATACGCATTCACTGATCATCGGTCCAACCATAACCTGTGAGTCCTGCTGATAAATTCCACCGAGAAGAACAATCTGAAAATTGGATTTACCACGAATGTATGAGGCAATAAAAGCACTGTTGGTAATGATGGTCAGATCCTTGCGAAGCTGTGTAAGTGCGTCTGCAAGAAGTGCACAGCAGCTTCCGCTTTCAATCATAATGGTGTCGCCGTCGGATATTAACTCGGCAGCTTTAAGGGCTATTTTTCTTTTTTCTTCATAATGATAGGCGATTCTGCCGTTGATGTCATCGGTGCTGCACAAAATCGCAAATCCATGCTCACGCTTGATTATGCCTTTGCTCTCCAGTGCGTCCAGGTCCTTGCGCACGGTCACTTGGGAAACTCCAAGCTGCTCGGCAAGCTGAGATACCTCGATTTTCTTTTCGGTTGTCAGCAGTTCTAAAATCCTGTTTGTTCTGTTTTTCATTTATGAGAAAGTCTCCTTGTTTTGTTTGTGTCTATTTATATCAAAATTACAATAGATTATAGCCCAATTTGCTTTCAAATGAAAGTGAAATCAGAAAAAAGCGTGAATTTTGTTGGTGATAAACACTTGAAGATAATCGTCAAGGTCTTCTCTGTGCAATGAAGGCTGATTTTCATAAGCGTAGCTTTGACCGAGAAGGTGATATTTGTTTTCACCGAACTGATGAAACGGCAGAAGCTGACACTCGGTCGCACCTATTTCGTGAAGTGATTTTGAGAAGGCTTCGGCATCATTCAAGGAATCGTTGAAGCGTGGGATGACAGGGATTCTCGGAAGAACGGTTTTGCCGCTTAAAATGGCTCGTTTCATATTGAGAAGAGGTAGCTCGTTGGAAACTCCCGTGCCGTATGCATGCATTTCAGGGTTCCAGTGTTTCATGTCAAAGAGAATATAATCCACATTTTCCGTAACACGGTCGAAAGTTTCGGGCTTGGCAAAGCCTGTGGTTTCACAGCATGTGTGAAGTCCTTCTTCCTTGGCTGCCAGAAGAAGTTCATAAGCAAAATCAGACTGAACGAGTATCTCTCCGCCGGAAATTGTAAGTCCGCCGCCGCTTTCTTCATAGAAAACCTCATCCTGAAGAACAACTTTTATGACTTCTTCGACGGTTCTTTGTTCGCCCTCTGCTTCAAGTGCTTTTTCGGGACATTCCGATACGCATTTTTTGCACCCAGTACAAAGAGAATGATTGATTTGTATGTTGTTTTCCTTTAGAGAAATTGCTTTCTGCGGACAGATTTCAATACAGTGATGACAGCCGATACAGCTTTTGCTGTTCCAAAGAACCTGAATCTTTGAAAGCTTACTTTCAGGGTTGGAGCACCATTGGCAGCGAAGGGGACATCCTTTGAAAAATACAGTAGTCCGAATTCCCGGGCCGTCGTTTACACTGAATTTCTGAATGTTAAAAA
>CAVKLS010000349.1:0-2140 GCA_963657025.1 bacterium
CCGTAACGCTTCACAATATTCCCGAGGGAATGGCGGTCGGAGTTGTCTATGCCGGATACCTCAGCGAAAACGCAAAAATCAGCGCGATGGGTGCTTTGGCACTTTCTATCGGAATTGCCATTCAGAATTTCCCCGAGGGTGCTATTATATCCATGCCGCTTCGTGCACAGGGAAAAAGCAAGCTTTATTCCTTTGTCGGAGGTGTTCTTTCGGGTGCGGTTGAGCCGATAGGCGCGAGTCTCACGATACTTGCGGCAGGTCTTGTTATTCCCGCACTTCCCTATCTTTTAAGCTTTGCGGCGGGCGCAATGCTCTATGTTGTAGTTGAAGAACTCATTCCCGAGATGAGCGGGGGAGAACACAGCGACATCGGAACTGTATTCTTTGCTGTGGGCTTCAGCGTGATGATGATTCTCGATGTTGCACTGGGGTAATTTATTTTTTTGTATAATGGTTAGATAAAGTTAACCGAGAAAAGAAAAGAAACCGAGGCGGTTAAATCGTCTCGGTTTTGCTTTGTTTATTTTGATTTATCAGTTTTTGAGCTCGAAAACATTGTCTAGGTTTTCGATTCCGTCTATTTGCTTTTTTCCGCCTATGACGCAGATGCCGCCGTCGCATATGCTCTTCTCAAGAGAATCGGCAATAAGCAAAAGGTCGCCTTGTGAAGTATTCAGAAGGTCTCGTCTTGTGTCGCATCTGTCCTGCCATGTTCTGTCGGAGAAATAGAATCGGTCGCCCGTCTGAGCGTTGGATCTCGGCGTCATGAGTGATGACGAATTGGAAATCGTGCCGATGATGAAATCATCGAGATTATCTGTGTTTTCCGCAAAGGCTCTCAGAAAATCGGGAACGCCCATGTAGCTTTCAATTGAATTTTTACCGTTAGGATCGCGGTAAGAATAGCAAGCGGTAAATCCGCCGTCACGGGAGATGAGCCCCGTGCCGTATGCGCCGCCCTGAACTCTTACGGTGTTCCAGAGATATGAGAGGCTGACTATCTGAGAAGCGACGAGGAGCTTGCCTGAGTTTGCGTCGTCCGTGTAACCGCCCATTACGGCAAAGCAGGTGTCGGACGGTACGATGATTCCTTCACTGCGCTTGCCCCAAGGCTTAATCTCTTTTTTTGGCAGAGAAGCCGTGTTCGGAAGCAGTTCAAGAGTTCTCTTTGCGAAGCTTTCGTATTTGTCCGTGCCGGCGGTGCTGATTGTGACTCCGTTTGAGCTTATGACGCTTGCGAGAATTTTGCTCATTTCATTTCCGAGTGAGACTAAATCACAATTTTCGGACTGAATTCTCAGCCATTCATAGAATGCTACACCGTCCGTGAGGTCGTTGTACACACCGACAGCGGAGGACTGAGCCGAAAGTCTTTGAACGGCAACGGCATTTCCGTACATAATAATTTGGTCGAAATAAGCGGATTTGAGCTGGTGCAGATAATCGTTAATGTCTTTTTCTTTAAAGACCGAGCTTGTCATAACCTCGAGTACAAAATCGAGAGCGTCGAAAAGCTTATCCTCAAGCGCACTGAAATATGTGCAAAGGAAAGGCTTTATCACGTTTCTGTCCTTGGCTGAAGTGAAGAAATTGAAGTAATTATAGAATGTGCCGCACAGCAGTCTCTTCTTATTTATGATTTCATCGGCTGAATGATTAAGCGTTGCAGATTTTCCGAGAAGATTTGAGGTGAAGCTCAAGACAGAGAGTTCCTCTTCGTTGAGACCGCTCACGTCAAAATACAATCTGACATATACGATTCCGCCCGTGTTTATTTTGTGAAGAAGAATTTTTCTTCCGCCGTATTCAATTACCTCAGTCGGCGTCTTTTCAGGCTCTGCGGGAATGTCTTCGACCGATAATTTAGGAAGTGTGGCAAGGCTTGCCTCACTGTCGGCACTTTCCTGCCATGAGAGAAGCTTCTCCTGATTTTCGTTTACGGTCAAAATTTCTTCCTCGCTCATGCTTTCGATGCGGCTGTCGATTTCTCTTTGCTCTGCGTCTCTTCGCTCTTCGCCGAGAGTTTTGGACGGCCTGAAAATCAGTCGGCAGGCGTGCGGATTGTGAAGAATTTCGTCACGGATTAATTCTTCAAAGTAGCCGTCCTTCATTTTTTCGCGAAGTACGGTGAACATATCGC
>CAVKLS010000350.1:0-2138 GCA_963657025.1 bacterium
TTACGAATTTCAAGAAAGGGTTTTATTACCTTATGAAATTACACTATTCTCAAACCTCAAATAAGCTGCGCCACTATAATGCACAGGGCAATTTCACAAGACCCTGTGGTCATTATAATCTCAAATCAGGTTGTTGTCAATAATCGTCGTCAGAATAATTGCCTATGGCGCAGAGGTCGGCGTCCAAAATATTCATACGCTCATATTTTGTTAAGTTTTCGGGCTTTGACGAGGACAAAACCAAGATATTTATGTGGTAATAAGCAAGCATCTCGCATATGCCTTCAATTTCTTCAAAATCGAAGTAGTCATACAAGCCGTTTATGACAAACAAATCAAATTTCAGATATTTGTTAAGCTTGATGATGTACGTCACGAGAAGCTCGGCGGCTTCCCGTGACGAAGTATCGACGTTGAAGTGAAACAGTTTGAGGATAGTCGAAAAATCTATATCGATGTCCGAGTCATATTCATAGTCGTATAAACTATTTATTTTCCCGAACAGTTCGAAAAGAGCCGACTGAATCGATGTCAAATCCTCAAAATATTCATTGACTGCCGTTTGTCCGACAGCGGCTGTTATCTTATTGGACAGCTTTTTGTTTTGAAAATCCAATTCCATGGGATTCGGAATAAAATAACCTTTTTTGCCGAAATCGAACGGCACGAAATTCTCGGAAAAGGTGAATAATTCCTCGCTCATGTCGTCATAGAAGGATCTGAGAGTTTGTCTGAAAACCTTTTTGTTCTCTATGACAAGCACATTTATCTTGCCTTCCTCAAAGCTTACGGCTTCGTTCAGATATTTAAAAGCATACATCATAATATCAACAGCCTTTCATCGTTGGAGATAACATTGCTATTTGAGGAACCGACCACGAATTCCATTCTTGAAAACTGCTTTTCCGTAATAGTCAGCATCTGTACAAGACCTTTGGGTGGCTTGTTCTTTTTTACGGAATCGCACACAAGGTTTGCGGCATTTTGATTCAGCGCAAGCTTGCAATAAACAGATTCCTGCATCATCATAAATCCGCTCTTGACGAGAAACCTCCTGAAAACGGAATACTCGTGCCTGTCCTTCTTCGTTGTGACGGGAAGGTCAAAAAATACAATTACTCTCATAAATCTATAGCTCATAACTCATAATTAATCGTAGGAAATTTGATAAGCGATACATCATTTTCTTCTATTGCGGAAAAAATGCTCAGGCAGTAGATTTTTATCGCATTTATCAGGGTGTTTGTTCTGCCGTCAATCACAACTTCTATATTAAGGAGCGACAAAACGGCTTTCTTTTCCTCTTTCTCGAATCTTTGCGGCGCCATATTCTTCACCAGATTGTCGATAATGGGGCGAAACGGCTCCATAAGGTCACAGCTTAAATTAAACCGATTGAACATATTGCCGTGAAAAAGTCCGAGCGTCGTCAGGTAGCCGCAAGAAACCACCTCACGGTTGAAGCAGGAAAGCAATATGGCATAGCCGTAGTTCAGTGCCGCATTGGTCGGTATACAGTCGCTCCTCGTGAAGCTTTTCCCGAACAGAGCGTTAAAATAGACCTTTGCGGCATGACCCTCCCTGTTGGTTGCATCGTAAAACTCAAGCTCCTCCACATATTTTTCGAGCATAGCCGCCTCTTCAAGCCCGTAAAAGGCAAGAAGAGCCGACTGATTTTTAATTTTTCTCGCAACGATTACCGTCCAAGCCTGTTGCTTTGAAATTTCGTCCCATGCAATTTGATTTTTAACCTTTTGACTGCAGTCATAACTTCCGTAATACGACATAAGCTCACTCTGAGGATTGCGCTTTGCGTCACAGAATATCACCTTGATTTTCTTGGAGGCAAGCTCGCTTAAAAGCACGCACGTGAGAGAGCAAGCCGTATTCTCGATCATAAGGACGGAAATCTCGCTCAAATGCACCTTGAGGGTATTTTCCACAGTTCTCACAACCAAGTATCCCATAGAATAATCAAGCTTTGACGGTTTTGTCACCATAACTGTTCGCCAGCTCATGTTGTTTTCACCTCACTTACAAATTCAAAAGCTCCGTTTTCTTCTCAAAGAGCCCCGTGACAGACTGGTCGATTAACTTTATTGATTTTATGTTCTTGTTAACCAACTCCATATTAATGG
>CAVKLS010000351.1:0-2131 GCA_963657025.1 bacterium
CAGGTAAGACTACTCTTTCTACCGATCCTAAGCGTAAGCTCATCGGTGATGACGAGCACGGATGGGACGATGAGGGCGTGTTCAACTTCGAAGGCGGTTGCTACGCTAAGGTTATCAACCTCGACAAGGATTCTGAGCCCGATATCTACAACGCAATCCGTCGCGACGCTCTCCTTGAGAACGTAACCGTAGACGCTGAAGGCAAGATTGACTTCGCTGACAAGAGCGTTACTGAGAACACTCGTGTTTCTTACCCAATCTACCACATCAAGAACATCCAGCGTCCTTACTCACAGGGTCCTGCAGCAAAGCAGGTTATCTTCCTGTCTGCAGACGCATTCGGCGTTCTTCCTCCAGTATCTATCCTCAACGCAGAGCAGACCAAGTACTACTTCCTCTCTGGCTTCACCGCTAAGTTGGCAGGTACAGAGCGCGGCATCACAGAGCCTACTCCTACATTCTCCGCTTGCTTCGGCCAGGCATTCCTCGAGCTTCACCCGACAAAGTACGCTGAAGAGCTCGTAAAGAAGATGCAGGCTAACGGTGCTAAGGCATACCTCGTAAACACTGGTTGGAACGGCACAGGCAAGAGAATCACAATCAAGGATACTCGTGGAATCATCGACGCTATCTTAAGCGGCGACATCAACAAGGCTCCTACAAAGACTGTTCCTTACTTCAACTTCGAGGTTCCGACAGAGCTTCCGGGCGTTGACACAGGCATCCTCGATCCTAGAGACACTTATGCTGATGCTTCCGAGTGGGATGCAAAGGCAAAGGATCTCGCTGAGAGATTCCAGAAGAACTTCGTTAAGTATACAACTAACGAGGCTGGTAAGGCACTTGTTGCTGCAGGTCCTCAGCTCTAATTCTTGCAATAAGAAACTTTCGGTGCTCCCGTTAATTCGGGAGCACTTTTTGTTGCGATTTTCTTCGGTTTATTGTATGATTGATACATATCTTAATTAAGGAGACCTATCATGAAATTCGAAAAATCCTGCGGTGCGGTAGTTTATAAAAAAGATAACAACGAATACCTCTTCCTCATCGAGCATATGGCTCAGGGACATACATCTATCCCGAAAGGACATGTGGAAAATGATGAAACCGAGGAGCAGACAGCACTTCGCGAAATCAAAGAAGAAACAAATCTCGACGCAAAGCTTGACACGAACTTCCGACACAAAATTACCTACTCCCCGTTTGAGGGAATTATGAAGGATGTAATTTTCTTTGTCGCCGAGGCAAAATCGGATAAGCTTATCAATCAGGAATGTGAAGTAAGCTCGCTTGAATGGATGCGCTTTGATGACGCTGTGAATGCTGTCACATTCGATACCGACAAAGAAACTCTGAAGCTTGCTTTTGAGTATCTGACAAAACACTGATTTGAGGAGATAACAATGAGAGAATTTGAAGCGGTTGTTTTTGACATGGACGGAGTTATTTTCGATTCGGAAATCTGCGTGAAAAACATCTGGCGTGAGGTAGCCATTTCTCACGGTGCCAAGAATTTTGAAGAACACTATGACAAATGTCTCGGAGTAAATATCGCTAAATCGAGAGAAATAATGCTAGAGAGCTTCGGCTCTGATTTTCCTTTTGACGAGTGTCAGAACGAGGTTTCGAGACTTTACCACGAAAGATATGACGGCGGAAGACTGCCGATGAAACAAGGAATCAGAGAATTGCTTTCCTTTTTAAAGGATAACAATATCAAAATTGCTCTTGCCTCATCCACCAGAACAGAGGTTGTTAAAAATCAGCTTGCCGACGCTCTGATTTTAAATTATTTCGAAGCAATTATCGGCGGAGACAAAGTAAAACACAGCAAACCCGACCCCGAGATTTACCTCAAAGCATGCGAAGCACTTGAAGTACTGCCGCAAAACGCCTATGCAATAGAAGATTCGTATAACGGAATCAGATCCGCCTATGCTGGCAAGCTTAAGCCGATTATGGTACCCGATTTGCTTCCGCCTACAGAAGAAATCACTTTCATGTGCGAAACGGTTGAGCCGAATCTTATATCGGTTATTGCATATTTCAAACAATAAATCAGCCTGAAGAAGGAATAAGCCTCGAAATTTGGCAGCTTATTCCTTCGCTTTATTTTTGCACAAATTTTAAG
>CAVKLS010000352.1:0-2127 GCA_963657025.1 bacterium
TTGAGGCGTTCGTAAGAAACTTGCTGTATGTGCCGTCTGTTTCATCAGTAACCTTCTTAAGCTCCGTCATAGCCGTGTCAAGCTCTATTGAAGCGGACACCATTTGCTTGACGGTTCTGATTGCCTGCATAACAATTTGAGAAACCGTAAGCCAAGAGCTGAACTTTTGAACAGCACTTTTAACCTTGTCGCCAAGAACGGCGTGGGCGTCTCCGTTAGCCTTGATGACATTTGTGTTGTTTACTATGCTTTCACTTGCAGAATTTACAGTTGAGACAAACTTGTCATCAGGCTCTGTTTCGCCTGTTTTTATCTTTTCTGCCTGTTCTTTTAACGCGTCAAGTTCAGAATATACCTCTTCAACTTCCTTGTATGCCTTTGAGGAATCCGTGCTCTTTTCTGCGGCTGTATAATTCCTAAGAACACTTGAGCTGTCAGAGAGCGAATTATAGTATTTTTGAAGAATAGATGTTTTGTCTTTTTCTTTCGTGGCGGCGTTCTTTGCGATGGCGGCTTCGCTCTTTTGCTCAGAGAAGTAATCGCTTGCGGCGTCCTTGAGAGAAATGTATTTCGCTCGGAGATTTGTAAGCTCTGTGCCAAACTCTTTGTATTCTCCCGTGAGCGAGGACACCGTCTCGCCGCTGTCGGGTATGCCGTATTTTGAAGCAAGCGAATTGACTTCTTTTAAGTAGCTTTCTGCCTCGGAGCGAACCGACTTGCCTTTTTCGCTGTCAGACACTCCTATCGAGGACAGAAGCTTTTCCGCTTTAGAACGCTCGGCGGCTATCTGTTTTACTGCCGTGGCGGCGTTCTTTGCGGCGGTTATGCTTTCCTTTGTAGCTTTTGTTGTTTCTAAAATCTTGCTTCGACTGCCCTGAACCGCTTTTGTGACTGTTTTGCTTGTATCAACATTCAGGTCTTTCAAAGAAGAGGATATTTGATTTTTAAGTTTAGATATGTCCGCCTTAGAAAGCTCGAAATCGATTTTAATTTTAGGCGGACTTGCATTGATTTTGCCTATAAGACTGCTGACTGAGCTTGAAAGGTCGGTTTCAAACTCGTAGTCAACGGTTAGCAATATGTCGGGCATGTGTTTTCACCTTCCTTTGTCGCTCAACCGATTTACAGCTGAGGCTCTATGTTCGTCACTCCGTATTCGGTAGCGTAATTACCCATAAAATCAGAGACTGCCTGTTCGATAAAATGAGCACCCGAAAAAACCGTCTTGCTTCGTATTCTTTCGCCGTGCCAAATGCCGTAAACAGGCTTCATTTCGTGGTCGACTCCGTTGTTGAGAAGCAGAACGATATCGTCTATTCCGCCTTCGTGAAGCGACGGGCGGTATAAATCTCCGCTGAAATAAACCGTTATCTCATATTTTCCGTCACCGACAGAAACAGGGGAGAGGTAGTCAAGTTCCGATACCGCACTTACCGCATTTGGACTCAAGCCCGAAGAAGCTATCGTGCTTCTGAGAACAGAAATAAATTTGTCGGCGGCTTCCTCGGGGGAGTGCGTTCCGCTTCCTCTGATCGCTATTTTAACCCTGCCGGCTTGCTTTATCCGTTTCTGTCCATCACCCGAACTTGCCCAACGGGAGAGTTTAGCTTTGATTGAGGCTTCGTTAATCTTTATTCCCATTTTCTGTTGCCTCTATGAACGCTTCTACGAGTTTCTTTTCGTCAAAACCATCCGACAAAGCCTCTGTCAGTTTTGCGATGTCGTCTTTGCTTACCGCTGTGAAAATGTCCGAAAAGTTTTTAACCGTGTCCTCAATGGCAGAAAGTGCCTTATCAAGTCTTTTCTCGATTTCAACCGCTCTGCTGTTTACAAGCTGATACAGCCTTTTGTCTATGGCGTCTTCAAGCTCGTAAAACTGTACTTTGCTAACCCTATCCACAACAAAATCATATAAATCGGTGTTGTAAATAAGCTCGTGCTTTTTCTCAACGCTCTCGGGCAGTTCAATTTCTGCGTATTTCTCGAGAACTGAGCATTTCATCGCAAAATCTCTTATCTCAGGCAGATATTCTCCTGTGTTCTTTTCAAAACAGGAATACACAACCTCGTGGACGAATTTAAGACTTTCTTCCAAAGTGAGTGTGGGGTGAAGGTGAATTGCTAAGC
>CAVKLS010000353.1:0-2121 GCA_963657025.1 bacterium
GCTCTTAGACGGCGGACTTGTCGACGATGTGTTTTATCTGAGAGATTTGCAGCAAAGAAAGCTGTTTTTAAACTCGGAGGTCGACCAATATTCTGTCGGGGAAATCGTAAAGCATATAATGCAGTTCAACAAAGAGGACAGTTTAAATTCGGTGAAGCCGGAGGAAAGAGAGCCGATACTTCTGTATATCACCTCAAACGGTGGAGATGTAGGGGCAGGCTTCGAGCTTATCGATGTGATTTTAAACAGTAAAACACCCGTTTACACAATCAATCTCGGCTATCAGTACAGTATGGGATTTCTGATTGGACTTTCGGGACATAAGAGATTTGCAATGCCGAACGCTAAATTTCTTATGCACGACGGAAGCAATTTTGTTTACGGCTCGGGAACCAAGGTTCAAGACCAAATGGAGTTCCAGAAGAAGGTTGAAAAGAGAATTAAAGATTATGTTCTTAAATACAGCCTTTTATCAGGAGATGACTACGACGAAAAGCTGAGAGTTGAATGGTATATGTTTGCAGACGAAGCGAAGGAAAGAGGCTTTGTCGATTATATAATCGGAGAAGACTGCGATATGGACTTAGTGATTTAAGTTAAATAAGGAATTTCTATGAAAGCAATACAGAGAAACACAAAAGAGTCAATGCCCCGTTTGTCGTGTTCGGTTTACGATGCAGAGATTGACAGAGAGATTTACGATGAATGTGTCAGAAGGTACGAAAATGCCAAAAAGGAAGAGCTGACAAAGGAATTTGAGAAGGTCGTCAAAGACGGCTTTGATATCATCGACTGCGAGTTTGCTCTTGCGGCGGTCGAGCTTGGCTGGGCAAAGGGAGAAACGAGACTTAAAAGGCTGCTCGACGCTCAAAGAGAGGTCGAAAAGCGACTGACAGACAGGTTTTCCTCAGAGGTGGTTTTCGGAGCTGATAAGGGAACGGATGAATACAACCGCAAGGAGGATATCCTTACTGTAGCCAAAAGAGAGCTTTTGTCATACGGCTTTGACTATGATAAATACAGAAAAAGCTTGGAGGACAATTATGGGATTTGAGATACAAAGCAGAACGCAGGCGTTGTCGCTTGCAGAGAAATTTTGCGGCGGTTGTAACAGCTTGTGCGGCGAATGCGTGTTCGGAGAAATACTTACCCATTACGGCAAAGGCTGGCACTGCGTGAGAGTTTACTCAGAAGCAATAAAATATCTTGGATACGAAGACCTGCTCGAAGAGATGAATTTACAACGGGTTTTGGAAGAAATAAAACTAAGAGAAAAAGGAGAGAGATAATGAGCAAAGGTGCGACAAAGGTATTTTCTGTGCTCGGAGCGACGAACCACTCCGATACAGAAAGAGAAGTAAACGACTACTATGCAACAGATCCGATTGCTTTGACAGCCTTGCTCGAAAGAGAGCGTTTTTCGGATAAGGTCTGGGAGTGCGCCTGCGGAGACGGAGCCTTGTCAAAGGTTCTCGTCTCAAAAGGATATGAAGTGAAAAGCACCGACCTTATATATCGAGGTTATGGCGAGGGCGGCGTTGATTTTTTAATCGGTAACGAGAGTTTTGACGGAGATATAGTAACAAACCCACCATACAAGGACGCTCTGGTATTTGTCGAAAAGGCTTTGGATACCGTGACAGACGGACATAGAGTTGCAATGCTTCTGAGGTTGCAGTTTCTCGAAACGAAGTCAAGAAGAATGCTGTTTGATGTGTATCCGCCGCAATATGTTTATGTTTCGACAAACAGAATTAAGTGTGCCAAAAACGGCGATTTTGAGTCGACAGGTTCTTCGGCGGTAGCTTATGCTTGGTTTATCTGGAAAAAGGGTTTTGCCGGAGAAACGACAGTCCGTTGGTTTAATTAAGGAGGAATAAAATGAGAACGCAGGAAGTCCCGTTGTGGGAGAAAAGCAATTTAACATTGGAAGAGGCTTCGATTTACTTTAATATCGGAATAAATAAGCTAAGAGAAATATCAAACCCCGAGGACTGCACATTCGTCCTTTGGGTGGGAAGCAAAAGACTTATCAAAAGGCGGGTTCTGGAAAGGGAGCTTGAAAAGCTCTATTCAATCTGATTTGAATTAAAGGCACTGGACAAAAGAACGCACTTGATC
>CAVKLS010000354.1:0-2115 GCA_963657025.1 bacterium
GCTTGTAAGTGTAGCTGCAAGCATGAAAATCATCGGAACGAAGAACATCTTATTGTTCTTTCCTGCTTCGCCGAGCCATGCTGCAACTGCCATAAGAGCAATACCTGCGAGCAACTGGTTAGCAGCACCGAAAAGTCCCCAAATCTGGCTGAGAGACAAACCGCCGAGGATACATCCGATAATAACCATAAGAGAAGTACCGACCAACGGATGAGCTAAGAACTTGCGAATACCCTTAGCGTCTTTCCATGTCTTTTCATCGGCTTTTAAGAACATCTCAGAGAAAAGGTAACGTGCGAGACGTGTACCGGTATCAAGAGAAGTAAGAGCAAAAACGGAAACCGCAAGAGTAAGAAGAGCATAAATTGTTGTGTATACAACACTTCCCTCATTTGCAAACATTGTTGCAATTCCAGCAGCAAAAGCTGCTGGAGGGCCACCGAATTCGCCCGAAGTGTATTTATCAAATACAACACCTACTGCGCAAAGAGCAACAATACCAAGTGCAGATTCAATAAGCATAGATCCGTATGCAATCGGCTTTGCGTTTCTCTCGTTGTCAAGCTGCTTTGAAGATGTGCCTGTTGCAATCAAGCTGTGGAAACCCGAGCATGCACCGCAAGCGACAGTTATAAAGAGAGCCGGGAAAAGATTTCCTATTGAAGTTGTCCAGCCTGTAAATGCAGGAATATTGAATGCAGATCTACCTGTTGCACCTGCGAAGAAAATACCTACGAGAGCGAGTATCATCATAGCATAGAGCAAGAAGCTTGAAAGGTAGTCTCTCGGCTGTAAAAGTATCCATACAGGAACAAGAGATGCAATTGTTATGTACAGACCGATGAAAACAATCCACTCGATTCTTGTCATAACAAAACCGAAGTTCATACCGAGAACTGTTATTGCAATAATTCCTACGATACCACCAATTGTAGCAGGTAATGTGCCTACGCCGAGACGATTTGTAACAAAACCATAGATGATTGCGAGAACAATAAACAGGAGTGAAATCATAGCTGTTGTTTGGTTTCCTGTTGGATTTGCAGCAACACCAAATCCCGAATCACTCATGAATGTGCCTGCAACAACATTGACAAAGGATGCAATAACAAGAATAAGAACTAAGAGAGCAAAGATTGTAAATAATTTCTGAGCTCTTTTTCCCATTGAATCCTTAATCAATTCACCGACGGATTTACCGTCGTGACGAATAGATGCAAAAAGAGAACCAAAATCCTGGAGTCCTCCAAAGAAAATGCCTCCGATAATGCACCAAAGAAAAACCGGTACCCAACCGAATACGGCCGCCTGAATAGGACCGTTGATAGGACCTGCTCCCGCTATGGATGAGAAGTGATGTCCCATAAGAACTGCCGGCTTAGCAGCAACGTAATCCACGCCGTCTTCCATCTCAACAGCCGGTGTGGGCTTTTTAGGATCAACTCCCCATTGCTTTGCAAGCCAAGAGCCGTAACCGACATAGCCGATTACCAACAGCACAAGAGCTACTACAATGATTAAAATAGCTGTCATTTTATCTCTTCCTTTAACAGTAATATTATTAGGCAAAAGCCTCTTATAAATGTATAATCCTCTCAAGTAAAATCATCAGAGATGGAAAATGCTTTTACTTTCGAGTTATACAATTACATACAACACACGATTGATTTTAATTACGGGATAATGATTTCTTAATCATTTTACTTATCCCTCTGCCCATTCTGTTTCCGATAACCTCTTTATTTGAGGCGTCAACAACTATCAAACGATAGTGACTGAATCCTTGAAGATAAAACAAATAACTCTTATAATGTTTGAGCGATTTAATTTTTCTTTTAGCTTCATCAGTAACAGTATCTGCTACAATAATTAAGGTTATGTCTGTGTTTCTGTGATGCTTGTGCGGCTTAACTCTTGCAGTTCCTCTATCCCATGCAAGGTTATCAAGACGTACAAGCTCCTTAGTATCAAGCTTATCCTCGGATGCAAAGAAAACAAATTCGTTTGATTCCGATTCTCCGATTACTGCACTGTGTACTAAAAAGAAAGCGTCATCATGCGAGTGAAAGCTTGCTTCGGCTACAAACGGTTTCTCTGGTGCAGATACATTCAAGT
>CAVKLS010000355.1:0-2107 GCA_963657025.1 bacterium
TTTAGAATGCGGGTTTGCGGGAATGGGTGATTACAGTTATTCTGAAAACGATATCAGTTATTCTGAAAACGATTACAGTTATTCTGAATTGTCACCCACCGCTAACGGCTTTTTTGTTACTTTAAGGAATTATTTTAAACCCTGTGGGTACTTCCCAAAAGTCAGCAATAACGCCTGTCTCTTTAAGATGTACCAAATACCTTTTTGTGTAGGTTTTGGCTCTTTTTCTTAAAACGCCCGCATTTCTTCTTTCTGATAGGTCTTTATATTTTGTCGGTATCTTTAAATCTTTATATAAGCTTTGCAAATTGAGGGTATTGTTTAAGCCCCTTTTAATCTCCGCCACTCTTTGCAGAATATAATCGTTCAACTTCTCTGTGAAGTCTGTCGACCTAAACGGTAAATTAAGTGCCGCAAGGGGAAAAGTTACCATTTGCCCACGCTCTGCCGCTATAATTTGAAGTTTTGGGCGGGTTAGCATTTTAATAAATATGTTAGAGCTTCCGCCGCTTTCGGTTTCGAGAACCTCGGCGGGCAAAACTGTGCTGTAAAAATTATATTCCTTATACTTCTTGTATCTTCCGACTTCGCCGCTGTTGTCATAACAATAGCCCGTGTTAAGCAGTCTGATAACGCTGTCGGCGGCGGTTCTTATTTGACTCTCGGCGGGGTTTTGGTTTCCCAGTACCCGCAAGACATCTCGGATATTAAACACGGCTTCGCCGTTTGTCTCGTACTGCTTATAAAGCGTGTCGCAAGCTAAATAAATACGCTTGTCATACTCTGTAATATTTCGGCTTAGCTTCAGCCCGCCTGTCTTTGATAAATCTAATTTAAAATAAGCTCCGACTTCTTTACCGCTTTTCTTGTCTGCCTTGTTTGTCATTCTGATACAACCGCCCGCCTCGAGCTGCTCCGTATCAAGTGAAAACAAATTCTTTGTAACTTTATCTGTGGGGTAATCGAATTTATCCATTGTCTCCTCTGTGCAATATTCGTTCAAAAAGATTAAACACTCCCTGTAACCGTTTATAAAGCCTTCCTGTGCGGCGGCTTCTACGATATAAATGTACCGTGTGGCTTTGTCTTCCGTTTTGTCCGCCTGTTCAAGGTAATAACGCTTTCTTTTTTCGTGCTCTGAAATCAGCTTGAAATAGTAAGCTTCTGCCTTTCTCGGTCTTATGTTCTTAACATATTCGATAATATTCAAGTCAAATCTCCTTTACTCCGTCAATGTAGTTTCTTAACCAGTCACGGGAATAACGCCACTGTGCACCGACTTTGCGGGCGTTCAGTTCTCCTTTGTAGGTTAGGTGTTTAACCGTGACATCTGTCACGCCTAAGATTAACGCAACCTGTTTGAGGTCAAGCACAACGGGCAAATTATCCCAGTTGGTACAGTATGGTTTGTATAATTTCGACATTGCTATCCTTTCTTTGTGGGTTTGTACCTTGACGGATATTAGCGAACTAATGTTTATAAATATTTTAATATCGATTGTTTAAAATGTAGACAAACAACTCCAAAAATGATAAACTAACACTGTGTAATAAAGAAAAGCGTTGATTTTTGAACGATTATGTTTACATTTCAATCTTTTTAATGATTAAAACAAACAATAGTTTCAGCCTGTGCCCGTCAAGGGTAAAGGTGTCTTTGCCCACACCTTAATTAAAGCGTGGGGGCGGTCTAAGCGGTTGTCTTTTGACAATCGAAAGAGTGTATGCGTTTTTGGTTCTTTCCGCTAAAAAGAACAATCAAAACAGAATACGACTTTTCATTTTTATGGCACGGGGTGAAAACTTCGTGCCTACCGCTTTTTGTCCTTGCTTTTCAAGAGGCTTTTTTCAGCTTCTCGACTATAGCAAGGATTTTTTCTTTTTCGGTGTCGCTTATCTCAAATCTAAGCTTTCTCGAAAAAGTGCTGTCGGTAACTCCCAGCTCCGCCGCCACTTGCCAAAGCTTGATATCGGCGTTCTGAATGATACGCTTAATTTCTTTTCCCGTTATATTTTTTTGCTCCTTTCTTTAAATTATTCTTTGTTGTTGTTGACATTGAAGTTTTTAAACGCTACAATAAGAACATCAACAAATTGTTACATACAC
>CAVKLS010000356.1:0-2089 GCA_963657025.1 bacterium
GAATAGAAACCGTCATAGATGAACTTGACGCCGCCGAAATCAAGACCCGCCTTGCTCTCAAGCTCGGAAGCGACCTCGGAAAGATAAACGAGTGCGTTTTTCTTTCCCTCGGGAGCAGCCGCATGACCGCCCTTTCCGAATGCTGAAAGCTTCACATTTCCGCCCTCCAAAGCCTCAAGCTTAATGTTATCAAACTCTGCGAGCAAATCTTCTGCTTTCTCTGCGCTGATACCGCTTATGACCATATAAGCCTCATCGGGAATTGCATTTCTTACGTTACCCGCAAAAATATCAACGACATTTTTGCCCATCGGAATTGTGAATGCGGCATCATAACCGCCCTTCTGCGCAAAGCAGACAGGGAAGCCGCAGTCGGCAACAATCGAGAATTTAGGCACAGTGCCCTTAAATTCATTCACATACCACTTGAAGTCAGCCATACCCGTTTCCTCGGCACAGCCTGCCATAAGTCTTAATGTGTTGTTAAGCGGGATATTGTTTTCCTTGAAAAATCTCATGAGGAACAGACAGGAAATTGTGGGGCCCTTGTCGTCGCTTACTCCTCTTCCGATTAAATATCCGTCCTTTTCGCTCATCTCGTATGGCTTGTAAATCCAGTGGTCGCCCTCGGGAACAACATCAAGATGGCACGCAAAGCCGATTTCTTCCTTGCTGTCACCGTAGATAATCGCACCGCAGTAGCCCTGATAGTCTTCGGTCTTAAAACCGTAGTGCTTGCCTCTTTCGAGCGCAAAATCGAGCATCTTTCTGCAATCGGGGCCGTAAGGCTCATTTTCCTTTGCAAGGTCTGCCCTTGAAACAGACGGGTGAGCAACCCACAAGCCGAGCTCATTCTTCATCTCGTCCTTGTGAGACTCCAGCCATTCGTCTAAAAGCTTATCAAATTCTGCATTAGTCATAAGAAAACCCTTTCTTTGAAACGGATTGTATGATTTTCATAAATATACGCTGATTTTATCACCAAGCGAAGATTTAAACAAGATTTTTTCTTTTTCTCCGTGCGTTGACACTAAATTTTTTCAAGCTTAGCCTTAAAGCTGATTTTTCTGTTTGTGCTCAAATCATCGAATTTAATCACATAACAGCCCTTGTCACGCATTATATCCATTATCTCACCCTTACCCATAACGCTGTGATTTATCCTTGTCCCCACCGTCATAACTTCACTCACGGCAAGCCCCTCAAGGCTTTTTTCACTGCTTATGATTATTCTTTTCGTCTCGTCAAGCAGCATAGGGTCAAGCTCCTTAGCGTAACGGATAAGCTTTTTGTCGATGTTGAAGATAAACCTTGACGGATATCTGAACGAACCCTCGAGGTTTTTTCCCTCAGGCTCCGTTATGTACAGCGATTTTTTCGCTCTTGTTACGGCAACGAACGCAAGGCGTCTTTCCTCCTCCATTTGTGAAAGACTGCTTGTTTTTCTCGACGGGAAAATGCCCTCGTTCATTCCCACAAGAAACACATGCTCAAACTCAAGTCCCTTTGCCGTGTGAACCGTCATCATTTTGACCTTGCCCTTTTGATCGGGCACGTCGCTGTTGGTCATAAGTGCGATTCTCGTGAGATATTCCTCTGCACTGAAATCCTCGCCGCAGCTTTCTTCAAACTCGGTTATCGCCTGCTTGAGTTCTGCCAGATTATCAAGTCTCGCCTGACCGCCCTCAAGGCGAAGGCTTGCCTCATATCCGCTTTTGTCAAGCACAAGGCTGACTAAATCGGAGAGCGTCATAAAGTGGTGCTGTTCCGAAAATTCCTCGATTAAATCGACAAAGGCACTCGCTCCCGTCCCCTTGAAAATGTCGGCGTCAAGGTTTCTCTTCATCGCATCGTAAAGTGAAATGCCCTCGCCTTCGGCTGTCTGCTTCAAAAAACTCATGCGCTTTTCGCCTATGTTTCTCTTTGGTTTATTGACAATTCTCTCGAAAGACAAATCGTCCTTGTAGATTATCATACGAAGGTAAGAAATCGCATCCTTAATCTCCGTTCTCTCGAAAAACTGCACTCCGCTGTAGATAGAGTACGGGATTTTCCTTTTTATGAAAACATCCTCCAATTGCCTCGAGAG
>CAVKLS010000357.1:0-2080 GCA_963657025.1 bacterium
CACACGCACCGCCGTCAAGCATATTTTTAATTGTTTCAATGTGCTTTCTTTCAAGCTTAACGCCCTTATATTTGTCGGCTATCAACATCAAAGCCCGACTTAAAACGGCATTCTCGGCACCCGAAAGCACATCTGCTTTATATCCAAAGCTTGTTTTGGATTGATTTACAAGCTCTTCCGCTTTACACGAAAGATATGCTTCATCTTCGCTTATATTATCACACATTCTTAAGATATTTCCGAGTGCTCCGCCGTTTATTTCTTTAAGTACGGGAAGCACGGTGTGACGGATTTTGTTTCGGTTATAATCATCGGTGAGATTAGTACTGTCTGTTATGTAGTCTAAATTATTTTCTCGGCAATAGTCCTCTATCTCACTTCTCGTGAGCTTCAGAATAGGGCGAAAAATAAATCCTCTTTTCTGAGGAATACCGCATAAACCTTTCAAACCCGTTCCCCTTGTCAGATTAAGAAGAACTGTCTCGGCGTTATCGTCGGCATTGTGTGCCGTGCAGATAACATCATTATCATTATCCATCAGCGACTGAAAGAAATTGTAGCGAACCAATCTTCCCGCCTCTTCTTCTCCGATATGATTTTCTTTCGCAAAGGATGGAACATCTTTTCTCAGAATTTCAAGCCTTATTCCAAGACTGTCGCAATAGCTTTGGCAAAACGCCGTGTCCCTGTCTGCCTCGGCGCCTCGAATCATATGATTAACATGAGCGCAAACAAGCTTATCGGCGCCGAACTCCTTAAACAGAATATGGGTGAGAGCCACAGAATCAGCCCCACCCGATAATCCGATTATAATTTTTTCGGCTTGTGATAAATATTCAAATTCTTCCTTCAGCTTATTCATTTCGCACATACTCCGCAGATGTAAATCTTGTGAATTCGCCCTGCCAATGAAGCGGTATCGAGCGTGACTCACCGTGACGGTTCTTCGCTACGATACATTCGCTCTTGTTTTGGTTTGCGTCCTCACCCGAACCGTCTCCGTCTGAATAGTAGGCGTCTCGATAAAGAAACAAAACTATATCGGCATCCTGTTCGATAGAACCGGAGTCACGAAGGTCAGAAAGAACAGGCTTATGGTCTGTTCTTTTATCAGAGGATCTCGCAAGCTGTGAAAGTGCAATAACGGGAATATCAAGCTCCTTAGCCATAATTTTCAGGTTTCTCGTGATATCCGAAATTTCCTGAACACGGTTATCTATCTTCTTGTATGACCCCATAAGCTGCAGGTAGTCTATGATAACAAGATCGACATTCTGCAATCTTCTCAGCTTTGCTTTGATTTCAGGAACGGTAATGCCCGAGTTGTCATCAAAGTATAAATCGGCATGATTTAATATATCAGCCGCCTCGATGAGCCTTGTCCATTCATCCTGCTCAAGGTTACCTGTTCTAAGCTTAGAAGAGCCAACCATAGCTTCGGTTGAAAGCATACGTGCGGCAAGCTGCTCCTTACTCATTTCGAGAGAAAATACAACCACTCGCTTCTTGCATGTGCATGCGGCGTGCCTTGCGATATTAAGCGCAAACGAAGTTTTTCCCATACCGGGACGGGCGGCAAGGATAATTAAATCGGAACGGTTAAGACCGGTGATAGTTTTGTCAAGCTCGCCGATTCCCGTATCAATTCCCTTGTATTTATCCTTTTCCTCATCGTTATTGAGCGCATCAAGTCTTTCAAAGGTCTGAAGTATAACCTCGTTAATCCTCTGAATGCCGTTCATAGACTTTCCCTGTCGGATATCGTAGATTCTCTGTTCGGCTATGTCAAGCAGAGCACCTGTCTCGTTTGCAGGGTCTTGCGCCTCCGCAAGAGTTTGTCTTGTCGAAATGATAAGCATTCTGAGATCATACTTATCCTTAACAATCTCGCAGTACTTATCTACGTTAGAAACAGACGGGACAGTCTTAGCCAATTGAATAAGATAAAGCCTTCCCGTACTTTCGTCAAAATCAGGGTCAGCCCTAAGCTCCTCAAGCAGCGTGACAACATCAAGTGCCTTGCCCAAGGTAAACATATTAAGCATAACCTTGTAGATAAGCTTGTTATTCACTTGATAGA
>CAVKLS010000358.1:0-2067 GCA_963657025.1 bacterium
GAATACAGGCGTTCGGTCCGTATCAAAATGAGGTCACAATAGATTTCAGAGACATTTCCGACAATCTTTTTTTGATAAGCGGAGACACGGGAGCTGGTAAAACAACGATTTTTGATGCGATGTGCTATGCCCTTTACGGTGTGACTACGGGCGACAAAAAGGCTCAACAGTCGAGAAATGTGAGTGCGGACAGCAAGGTGAAAACAGAGGTTGAATTTTTGTTTTTGCATAATGGCAAGGAGTATACCGTTATGCGCTCCATGCGGCTTCTGAATCATAAAGACGGCACTAGCGAGATTAAACCCGATGCGTGTTCGCTAATCGGCACGGACATTTTGCCCATTAGCAAGGGACAGGACATAACAAACAAGATAGTCGAGCTTATAGGATACGATGCAAACCAGTTTAAGCAGGTTATCTTGCTTCAACAGGGAGACTTCAAGAAATTTCTTGACGCTGACAGTGCAGAGAAGCTACAGATTCTCGGTAAGCTTTTCGGCACGGACGAATATATAGCATTTGAAAGCCGTCTGAAGTATGCCAAGGATAAGCTTGAAAAAACCATAAACGCCGATGTTGCTTCGGTCAATAATCATTTAGACCCAAGCACCTTTTTGCTTCCCGAGGATATGAGTGAGGCTGAAAGGCTGATTTTTCGACTCTCTCCCGATTGCTCAAATGCTGATGAGCTAAAATCGGCACTCGATACGCTTATAAAAAACGACACGGAGAAGCTTGAAGAAGCTAAGAAAACTTATCGTGAAGCCGAAAAGGAGCATAATGATATGAACGCTCTTTTGGCTACGGCAAGACTTCAAAACGGCGGTCTTGATGCTCTGGAGAATGAAAGAAAAAAGCAAAAAGAGCTTGAATCTAAAAAAGACGAATATGAGAGCCGTAAGGCGTGGATTGATGTAGCCGAAAAAGCTTACCTTAGGGTTTATCCCTATTATACCGATTTGAAGAAAACCGAAGAGAATTTAATCGAACTGAAATCGGAAAAGGAACAGCTCGAAGAAAAGCTTGTTTTCGTTGGCGAGAGTCTGAAAAAAGCCGACGAAAAAAAACGTGAAAATCCGATTTTGCAGACAAAAGTCAATAATAACTCGATAGAACTCTCGGAACTTCAAAAGGCTACAGGTATATTTGATGAAATCGAGCGTGACGAAAAAGTCTTGAGTGAAAGGCTTGCGGAGCAAAAATCGGCAAAGGTCGAAAAGGAAACAGCCGAAGAGAAAATTACCGAAAAGAAAAGAAAAATCGAAGAAGCCGCTGAGGAGCTCAAGCTTTATGACGGTATTGACGAGAGAGTAAAATCCGCTCAGGAAAAATACGATTCACAGCTTGAAAAGTACAAAAAACTTAACAATATCGGCTTGATGGATTTGAAGGCTTTGTCAGATAAAAGCAAGGAACTGAGTGACGCTTACATAACGCATGAAGAAAATCTTCGCATCAAAAAGATTTGCGCCGACGAATATCTCAAGATGTATGAAAGCTTTATTTCTGCTCAGGCAGGAATTCTCGGCGGTCAGATTAAATCGGAGATAATGCGTTTCGGCGAGAGCAAATGTAAGGTTTGCGGAAAAAAGCTCTATAAAACCGATATTTCGTCGCTTGCGGTTTTGCCGAGGGATATTCCAACAAAAAACGAAGTTGACGCTGCGGCGGAAAAGAGCAGAGCAGCCGACGAGAATGCCTCCAAAAGTGCAACGAATGCCGAAAAAAAGAGAACAGAGCTTGAAGCTATGATTTCTTCCGTGAGAAGATCGGTAAGCGATTTGGTAGGAGAAGAGTGCCCATATGAAAAAATTGGCAGTTTTATCAAGGAAAAGCTTAACGAAATTGCGGCAGAGGGAAAGAAAATAAGGAGCAATAAGGACGCTCTCGAGGAAACCAAGAAAAGAAGAGACCTTGTCAGAGAGTCTGAAAAGGAGCTTAAGCTGTCGCTACCGCTTGACGAAGAAAAGCAAAGAAAATCGGCTGAGTTGCTTGATAAGATAAAATCAGAAATCAGTACGCTTGACGCAAGAATTACACTTAACAGGAAGTCGGTCGGAAAATATA
>CAVKLS010000359.1:0-2061 GCA_963657025.1 bacterium
GTATAATAGATTACGGTGCGGGAAACATCGAGAGCGTAAGAAAAGCACTTGAATACATAGGTGCCGACTGCGTTGTTTCCGCAGACAAGGAAGTTTTGGCTGCGGCTGACGCCGCAATATTGCCCGGTGTCGGCTCATTCGGCGACGCCATGAACGAGCTAAGAAGCAGAGGGCTTGAAGAGCCGATTAAGGCTTTCATTGCGTCAGACAAGCCTTTCCTCGGCATTTGCCTCGGCTTGCAGATACTTTTTGAGAGCAGTGAGGAAAGTCCGGGTGCTGTCGGTCTTGGAGTTCTAAAGGGAAAAATCGTGAGAATTCCTGACGGAGAGGGACTGAAAATACCGCACATGGGCTGGAATTCCGTCGAAATCAAAAAGGACGACGCTCTCTTCAAGGGCATTCCTAACAATCCCTATGTTTATTTTGTCCATTCCTATTACCTCAAGGCAGAGGAAGATATTGTAACTTCTGTTGCAGAGTACGGAGTGAATATCCACGCCTCCGTGGCAAAGGGAAATCTAAGAGCATGCCAGTTCCACCCCGAAAAAAGCGGTGAGCTTGGCATCAGTCTGCTTAAGAATTTTGTTGCAACAATAGGCTGACGGGAGGGAAAGACAATGTATGCAAAGAGAATAATTCCGTGCCTTGACCTCAAGGACGGCAGAGTTGTTAAGGGAACTAATTTCGTAGGCTTGCGTGATGCGGGCGATCCCGTTGAGGCGGCAATCGAATACAACAAGCAGGGAGCGGACGAGCTCGTTTTGCTTGATATAACCGCATCATCCGACGCGAGAAACATAATGGTAGATATTGTCACGAGAGTTGCGAGAAGCATTTTTATACCGTTCACCGTAGGCGGCGGAATACGCACGGTAGACGATTTCACGGCTATACTCCGTGCCGGTGCCGACAAGGTATCCGTTAACTCGGCGGCACTGAAAAATCCGCAGATTATTTCCGACGCAGCATATAAATTCGGAAGTCAGTGCGTTGTTGTTGCCATGGATGCCAAGCGCACCGAAAAGGGAAACTGGACGCTCTATTTAAACGGCGGCAGAGTCGACACGGGAATTGATGCGCTCGAGTGGGCTAAGAAGGTTGAGTCTCTCGGTGCTGGTGAGATACTTCTTACCAGCATGGACTGCGACGGCGTCAAGGAGGGTTATGACCTTGAATTGACCAGAACAATTTCCGAGAACGTTCACATTCCTGTTATCGCATCGGGCGGTGCGGGCAAAATGTCTCATTTCTACGATGCCTTCACCGACGGAAAGGCAGACGCCGTTCTCGCCGCTTCGCTTTTCCACTTCAAGGAGATAACGGTTCCTGAGCTTAAGGACTATCTCTCCGAAAGAGGAATTCCCGTAAGAAAAACAATCTGACGTGCAATTTGATACAAATTTGACACAAAGAAAGCATCCTTGCCGAATGTACGGCAGAGGATGCTTTTGCTTTGTTTATTTATCATTGATTTCTTTGATTTTTTCGGGTGAGAATTTATATTCGTGATTTTCGTCCAAAAGACCGTTTACCTCCTGCTGAACATCAGAGACCTGAGTGTAGCAGTAGCCGGAGCATTCGGGAATTGCCTTGATGGCATCGGTGATTGCCTCGAAACGGGAAAGAAAATCTTCTTCTCCTTCGACCTTGTTTCCGTAGCCCCAGCCTTCGCCTTTTCCGCTGACGGCGATTCCGCCGAATTCGCTG
This sequence comes from bacterium, assembly GCA_963657025.1. GTDB lineage: Bacteria > Bacillota > Clostridia > Oscillospirales > Acutalibacteraceae > SIG603. The sequence goes on from CAVKLS010000359.1 coordinate 1,708, forward strand.
ATGATTATCGGCTGACCTTCGTATTTGAAGCCGTCCGCCATGGCAAACATTGTTTTGCTGAATGCTTTTTTGTTATCGAGGAGCGAATCAAGCTTGCCGTATCTTTCGTTAAAGGCTTTTATATTCTCCTCGTAGTCGTGAAGTGTGATGATGTCGGAAATCGTATGTTCCCAGCCGTCGTTGCAAATGACAGGTCTTGTGCTGTCATAGGACTTTGTGAGGTAGTATATCGCTCTTGTGAAATCCTGCTGCTTTTTATCGGTCTTGATTTTCGGAATGCCCCAGCTTTCGTTGAACGGCGTCCATGTGATTATGGACGGGTGAGAGTAATTCTGTCTTACCACGCTCATCCAC
>CAVKLS010000360.1:0-2057 GCA_963657025.1 bacterium
CGTGGGCTCTGCCCACACCCGTTCGCTTTTTGTAAAAAGCGAAGCCAAAAACTTTTGTGTTTTCTCAGCTTAGCCTTCAGCTTCTCCTACTCCCGCCGTTACATTCACTTCGCCGTTTGCAAGATACACCTGATACATAACCTCTGCCGCTCTCTCTCGATACAGCAGCATGACATTATATGCCGACTCAATGTTTGCAAGTGATCCCGAGGTTGTAAGGTTTGATTTGATATTCTCAATAGCTGAATCAAGATTGTTATCCCATTCTTCCTGTGCTGTCTTCTGCTCGTTATAAGCGGTTGAATCAAGATTTTCCAGCTCATCGAGCGAAATTTCTATCTGACTTTTCCAGCGGTTTGCGACTGTATTTCCTGCACGGACGCTTGATACAACATCCTCTGCGGCATTGATTTCGGTGAGGTAGTCCGTGTCAATGGCATTTCCCGAGAAGAGCGACTTAAAATCGTCGTCACCAGCAGACGGAGTGGGAACGCTTGAGCCGTCTATAGGTGCTTCACTCTCTTCGCTCTCTGTGCTTGTCTCAGACGATTCGCTTGAAGACTCCGTGTCAGCTGTACTTTCCTCGGCACTTGCGCTTGACTGAGCAGAAGAGCCGGCATCGGTGTTTGATGAGCTACCCGAGCACGCTGTAATTGATACTGCCATAACTGCGACAAGTGCGAGTGCGATTATCTTTTTCAGTAAACTTTTGTTTTTCATTTTATTGCCTTCCTTTAATAGAGCTGATGAAAATTATCCACATCAACAAAAATAGTAGCATAAAAATATGAATATTTCAACAAATTAGTTTTGGCTTGCTTAAGCGGCGGTCAAGGCTTATAATCTAATTGCAGATTGCTATCTGATTTTTTTATTTTAGAGAGGCAGAATAATTATGAAGCTTACCGAAAAAACACTTTCGAGAAAAGATATATTTGACGGAAGAATTATCAACGTACATGTGGACGACATAGAGCTTGAAAACGGAAAGAAAAGCAAGCGTGAGGTTGTCGACCACCACGGCGGCGTTTGCGTTGTCGCACTTACCGACAAAGACGAGGTTTTGCTTGTGAGACAGTTCCGCTATCCGTACAAAGAGGTTTTGACGGAACTTCCTGCAGGAAAGCTTGAGAAAGGCGAAGACCCGTTCGAGGCAATGAAGAGAGAACAGCTCGAGGAAACGGGCACGAAATCCGAAAGCTACACATTCCTGGGAAAGCTTTACCCCACACCGGGCTATTGCGGCGAGATAATCCACATTTGGGCTGGAAGAATAAGCGAATACTGCGAGCAGAAGCTTGACGAGGGTGAATTTCTTGAGGTGGACAGAGTGCCGATTGAGGAAGCCGTGGAGAAAGTTCTGAACAACGAGATACCCGATTCAAAAACTCAGGTGGGCATTTTGAAGGCTTATGCGCTTGTTAAGTCGGGAAAGCTTTGATTAATCGAAAAGAGGACATTTTATGATAAAAACAATTTATTTGGCAGGCGGATGCTACTGGGGAGCGGAGAAGTATCTCTCAAATATAAAGGGCGTAACCGAGACAACAGTAGGATTTGCCAACGGAAACACCGAAAATCCAAGCTACGAACAGGTGAAACATGAGAATACAGGGCATGCCGAAACCGTAAAAACAAGCTATGACGATGAAATTTGTCCGCTTGAAACGTTGCTCACACTGTTTTATAAGATAATCGATCCGACAAGCCTTGATAAGCAGGGCGAAGACATCGGTCATCAGTACAGAACGGGAATATACTATACAAACGACGAGGACAGAGCGATTTGCGAGAAATCCTTAAAAGAGCTTCAGGAATACTATGACGATATTGTAAAAATAGAATGTCTGCCGCTTGACAATTTTTATACTGCCGAGGAATACCATCAGAAGTATCTTGATAAAAATCCAAACGGTTACTGCCATGTGCCGTTCGGACTTATAAACTGGGTAAAAACGGTAGACCCACAGAATCTGCAATAAAAAGAAGCGAAAAGCAAAAATAAAACACAAAAGTTTTTGCCACGCTTTTTTCAAAAAGCGTGCGGGTGTGGGCAG
>CAVKLS010000361.1:0-2054 GCA_963657025.1 bacterium
GCTGTAAATTCAAAACTCAAAATCTTTTATTGACGTTATCTTTACTTTTCCTTTTTAGTGTGATAAAATCTGTTTGTGATTATAGAATGTAACAATCTCTATAATTGAACTCCACACAGAAATTACATTTTGCTTTTATGATTGCACAGTGAGGTAATATTATATGAATTCTAAACTTCAAGGCGAAAGCGTAGACTATCTTTTCGAAGCTATTCTTTCACTTAAAAGTATTGATGAATGCTATATGTTTTTTGAAGATTTATGTACAGTACCTGAGTTAAAGGCGATGTCTCAGCGTCTTGCTGTCGCTAAGATGCTCCAAGAGAAAAAGGTTTACAGTGAAATTGTTGCTGAAACAGGAGCATCTACAGCAACTATCAGCCGAGTCAAAAGATCCTTTGACTATGGCAGTGACGGATATGAGCTTATTTTCAACAGATTAAATAAGGAAAACTGATATTATGGGAAATTACGATTTTTTCGCAATGTACTATGATTCACTTACCAAGAATGTAGATTATGCCGGCAGAGCCGATTATATTACTGAACTTCTCAGATTATATAATCACGATGCCGGTATTACATTGGATTTGGCATGTGGAACGGGAAGTCTCACGCTTGAACTTTATAAACGCGGCTATGATGTTTACGGTGTTGATAACTCTGTGTCTATGCTGACTGTAGCAAAAGACAAAGCCTACGAAGCTGAGGCTGATATTTTATATATCTGCCAAAATATGCAAGATATAGATCTTTATGGATCTGTTAACACTGTTGTATGTGCTTTGGACAGTATAAATCATTTAAAATGCGAAGAAGATATACTCAAAACATTTAAAAGAGTGAGCTTGTTTATGGAACCTGGCGGGGTATTTGTTTTTGATTTTAATACGCCGTATAAGCACAAACATGTTCTTAACAATCATATCTTTATTTACGATACCCCGGATGTTTATTGTGTTTGGAAAAACAAGCTTAATGAAAAGACATTACAGGTTAATGTTTCACTCGATTTTTTCGGAAAAGTCGGAAAAGTGTATGAAAGATCAAGTGAGCGTTTCTCTGAAATCACTCTTGATACCGATAAAGTGATTTCCATGCTTAAGGAATCAGGCTTTGTTAACATTAAAGCTTTTGAAGATATGACTCTCAATGAACCAAACGATAAAACAGAGAGAATCACTTTTTGTTGTGTAAAGGAATAAGAATGGATAGAATTATAAGATGTATAACAACCAGCGGTAGTTTAATGGCAGCTGCTATTGATACAAGCAACACATGTGCAGTTGCACAAGAAATACACAAACTCTCAGCTACAACAGCTGCTGTTTTGGGACGCACTTTATCAGGTACAGCTCTGATGGGCTCAATGCTCAAGCAAGATAATGCTTCAATTACCGTCAAAATAAACGGCGGCGGACCTGTAGGAAATGTAGTTGCAATTTCTGACAGTCACGGAAACGTTAGAGGCTATGTTGACAGACCCTTAATTGAATTACCAATCAGAGCTGACGGAAAATTGGATGTTGGAGGTGCTGTAGGCTGTGACGGTCGACTTGGCGTCATCAGAGACTACGGTACCGGTGAACCATATATTGGTCAGGTCGAGCTTGTAAGCGGAGAAATCGCTGAGGATTTCACTAATTACTATGCGGCAAGCGAACAGATTCCAACTGCATGTGCATTGGGTGTGCTTACCGAAAAGGGCAATTCTCAAGTTGTGCTGGCTGGAGGATTTTTGATTCAGGTTTTGCCCGGAGCATTAGATTCGGAAATATCAATTCTTGAAAAAAATCTTTCTAACATCGACAGTATGACAACAATGCTTGCAAAAGGCTTGACGTTAGAAGAGATTGTCGGCAAAGCATTAGAGGGTATTGAATGGGAAAAGCTGGACGAAACAACTGTTCACTATGCATGCACTTGCAATAAGGAAAAATATGCCGCCGCACTTATAACTCTTGGAAAGGACGAGCTTAAAAATCTGCCTTATACCGACGGAAAGGTGGAAACAGTTTGCCCATATTGTGAAAGAAAATATTACTTCACAAAAA
>CAVKLS010000362.1:0-2045 GCA_963657025.1 bacterium
ATCGGGACTTCCCATAACCTGCAAAAATATGGAATCCCACTCGTATCTGTCTTTTGGTAAATCCTCCTTTAAGAAGAAACAACCCTTGCTTGTACCGCCGCGCATAAACACTGTCTTGAATTTTCTCATAATTATATTCCTCACTTATGTGTTTTATATTAACATTTGTTGTATTTAATATATCATCAAAAGCGCCATATGTCAATTGAACATAAGGAATATGTGTATTCATAATTTAACATTGTGTGATTAACGCTATCCCGTAGGACGACCTTTGGTCACCCTCGCACTGAGTTAAAATTAAAAAAGGGCGGTCAAAGACCGCCCCTTAGGGATATTTGTTCAGTGTTTCTATTGTGCGCACAAGTCGGCTTGTCGGCTTAACTACGGGCGTTCGCCCTGAAAATGCTTCGCATTTTCGGTTAAGCTTCCAAACCTTTCTCTTTTATATTTGTTCGGTTATTTGCTTTGTGCGAATAAATCGGCACGAAAATGCCCGTCTTCACGTATCTTTTCTTTGCCTATCCTTTTATTATCGCTTCGCTCTGTTTTTTCGTTTTTAGCTTCTGCTATTTATTTCTCTTGTGGGCTCCGCCCACACCCGCACGCTTTTTGAAAAAAGCGTGGCAAAACTTTTGTTTTTTTCTATTTTTGCTCAAGCATATAAACAGCTGTTTCGCTATCTATAAGAAGCTCATTATATATCCCCGCTCTTGCGGCTTTTTCGAGGACCTCAGATTTATGCCTTCCGAATGCAACCACTATTCTGTGCTTTGCTCTCAAGATATCCTCCATCGGCACTCCGACAAGCTTCCGATTAAGGCTTGTATCCGCCGCAAATCCCTTCTCGTCAAGAATATATCCATACAGACTTCCTATGAATTTATCTGCACCCTTCAGGTCGTCTTCGTCGACATACGCTTTCAAAAGCGGATTTGATGTCGGAAGTCTTGATTTACTTCCTATGCCGCTCAGAATGACATCGAGCTTTTTTGCTTTCTCAAGGGTTTCTTTTATAATCGGTTCTTTAGTCAGCCCGTCTCTCACCGCTTCATTATTTATATAAAGCGGCGCATTCAAGTAGTAGGAGTTTCCGCTGTAAGCCGCCGCCAATCGGCTGACAAGCTCCGCCGTATCCACCTCAGGATTTTTCATTCCGCGATTTCCCGTCAGCTGTAGCGCATCAATCGGTGCTCCCACGACCGTCTGCAGCTCAGAGACAACGGCAGAAACCGTCTTGCCCCAGGAAACGCCCACCGTCATATCCTTTTCAAGAACATTTTTCAAATATGACGCACCGACTCTGCCGATTGCATTCACGCAGTCGGCAAATGAAGACACTTGAGAATTTACGACAATTACTTTTTTCAGTCCCAGCTTCTTCTTGAGTTCTTCCTCAAGAAAATTGTTTCTCTCATTGGAATAATTAATCCTGATTTCGACTATTTGCTCGTTTTTGGCATCCTGTAGAAATTTAGCCACTCGAAAACGGTTTGTTCCGTATTTCTTCGCAATTTCCGATTGTGTCTTTCCCTGATTATAGTAAAGGTCAGCCATATCGGCAAGCATATCGTATCTTTCCTTGTCGGAAATGCGGTCTATATCTTGTTTATTCATAAATTCACTCTAAAGTTATCTGTTCTTCGGGTTCTTCAATCTCAATTCCGTATGCGCCGAATTTTCGTCTGTATTTTGACGGGTCACGCAGTTCGCCCTCCTGAAATAAGTGAGCGTCAATGATTCTGTGTCCCACCTTTATCTTCTGAGCCTGAACGCCCTGAGTATTCTTGGTTGTTTTTGTTTCAAGCATGGCAGAATTTATAATGAGCGATTTACCATTACTTGTGGTCATGAGAATATCTCTGTCCTCCTGCAAACAGAACATCGTAACAAGAGGTGACTTGTCGCTGTAAGCATTGATAAGCTTTTTGCGGTTTGTCTTGGTAAGATATGCGGATAGTGCCACTTTAGCCATCTTTCCGTTCTCAAAAGCAAACAGCATAAAGCCCGAATAATCGGTTGTGGCAGCCATGTAAATTGCCGAC
>CAVKLS010000363.1:0-2044 GCA_963657025.1 bacterium
GTATGGGAGTTTCGGCGTACTATAATAATGATTACCACTATGATTTGTTCGTTGATTACGGCGAGGGGCCGTTCGGCTCGGCTCAGAATGTCGTGAAGCTTTATAAGCATGTGCACGATATGGGCTCTGTCGTGAATAAGGTGGAATTTAAGCATAGAAGCAATAAGATTAAGTTTACCATACGCTCGGACAGAAAAGGTTATTCATTCTATTGCTGTATTGACGGCGGAGAAGAAATTCTTCTCGGCACGGGCAGCAATGCTGGACTTTCCACGGAAAACACTATGGAAATGAGCTTTACGGGTACACTTTTCTCGGTATTTTGCGAGAAGGGTGTGGCGGTTTTTGAGGATAAGCTTGAACTCAAAGCCGAAACCGATAAAGCGTGAAAGAAATCTTGACTAAAACTTAACTTAGCGTTAAAATCAATACACGGATGTCCCTGCATCTTTGATGTGGGGACTTTTTGATTTTTGCGGCTCTATTGAAAGATGAGTGTATATTTATTCATTATTTTCTTGATTTTTTGCAAGATATATGATATATTACTCATATGCTGTTCATTCAGAAGAAAGGAAGCTTATTATGAATTTTAAAGGTAGAAGCTTTTTAAAGCTTATCGATTACACTCCCGAGGAGATAGAATATCTTGTAAACCTTGCCGCAGAGCTTAAGGCTCAGAAAAAAGCGGGCATTCCGCACAAGGTTTTTCCGGGAAAGAACATAGTTATTTTGTTTGAGAAGGATTCGACCCGTACACGCTGTTCATTTGAGGTTGCCGCTTATGACCTAGGTATGGGCTGTACTTATCTTGGCCCGTCAGGCTCACAGATGGGAAAGAAAGAGTCAATCGCAGATACTGCTCACGTTTTAGGAAGAATCTATGACGGTATCGAGTACCGCGGATTTGAGCAGAGCATCGTTGAGGAGCTTGCAGAAAATGCCGGAGTGCCTGTTTGGAACGGACTCACCAACGAATTTCACCCGACTCAGATTTTAGCCGATATGCTCACAATCAAGGAGCATTTCGGAAAGCTTAAGGGAATTAATTTCTGCTACCTCGGAGACTGCCGCTACAACATGGGCAACAGCCTTATGGTCGGCTGTGCAAAGCTTGGACTTAATTTCACTTGTGCCGCTCCAAAGAAATACTGGCCAAGTGAGGAGCTTGTCAAGCTTTGCGAGGGATATGCAAAGGAATCCGGCGCAACTCTTACATTCGAGGAGGACCCCGAAAAGGCTGTTGTCGGCGCTGATGTTCTTTACACAGATGTTTGGGTTTCCATGGGCGAGCCGCTCGAGGTTTGGGAGGAGAGAATCAACGATCTTTCCGCTTATCAGATTAATTCTCACCTTATGGGCATTGCGGGCGAGAACGCGGTATTCATGCACTGTCTGCCTGCTTTCCACGATCTCAAGACAAAGGTCGGAAAGGAAATGGGCGAGCGTTTCGGCAGAGACTGCATGGAGGTAACCGACGAGGTGTTCTCTTCAAAGCAGAGCATTGTTTTTGATGAGGCTGAGAACAGAATCCATACCATCAAGGCTGTCATTATGGCAACTCTCGGCGGAACTACTGTCGGCTGATTACGGATTAACTTTCACAAAACACAAAAACCGTCCTTTTCAGGACGGTTTTCTTTGTTAAGAGAAGAATTTTCAACTTTATTTTAGTTTGTGTTCAAAACTTAGCTTAATAATCAATCGGTTATTGCATCGTACACCTTTTGGGCAATGGCTGCGTAGCCTTCGGCGGTGGGATGAACACCGTCCGAGAAGAAGGATTCGTTTTTCTTTGTCAGGGAATAGAGGTCGATAAGCTTTGCTTTATATTCCTTGGCAAGCTCCGAAACGGCAGAGTGAAGCTCACCCTTGATTATATCGTTGCTGATTCCGCTGCTGAAAACTGCGGGCGGCTGCATCAGGTAAATTTCGGCGTTTGGGTTTGCCGATTTGAAAGCGTCGAGCATGCTTTTCATTGAAGCGATATATTTTTCTTTGTCCCAATAGTCTTCTCGTGCGTCGTTCGTTCCGAGCATGACGA
>CAVKLS010000364.1:0-2043 GCA_963657025.1 bacterium
ATTTAGTCTCTTCGTTAAGTCGGCCTGCTCTTTTTGCAACATATCTCAAATTTGTTGTCTTTCTTCTGAGGTATGCATAAGCAAGAGCCGAGCAGATGGAGTCTGTATCAGGATTTTTGTGTCCGATAACAATTACTTCTTTTTGCATAATAAGCCCTTTCTGAAAGTCTGATTGACATAATTATAACGGGATTTATAAATATTTGCAATAGATAATGGCTCTTGAAATAAGCGAAAATCTCAAATATAATATATACAATATACCGATATTTAAAATGAACAGAAAGGGGTCAATTTATGAACAGCTACGAAGAGGATTTGATTTTAGCAAAGAAAATAGCGGAAAAAGCGGCACTTGAGGGTGGAAAAACATATTATGTGGGTGGCTGTGTAAGAGACATACTAATGAATAAAGAGCCGAATGATATAGACATCGAGATTTTCGGAATAAGTGAGCAGGAGCTAAAAAATACCCTTGAGAGTTTAGGTGGCTTGAAGGATATAACCTCAAGCTTTGAAATATATAATCTTGTCGGCTCAAATCTTGATATAACCTTGCCGAGGAGCAGTGACAAAAATGAAATTAACCCGTTTGTGAGCGAGAGAGAAGCCGCCAAGCGCAGGGATTTCACGATGAATACAGTTATGAAAAATGTTATCAGTGGTGAAATTCTTGATTATTTCGGAGGTGTCGGGGATATAGAGAACGGAATAATCAGGGCGGCAAGCGAAGAAAGCTTCAAAAACGATCCGCTAAGAGTATTTCGCATGGCTGATTTTTGCGCAAGACTTAATTTCACACCAGATGAGCACACAAAAGAATTAGCCAAGCAGGTTGATTTGAGTGACTTGAAGAGAGAAAGGGTGTTTGAAGAATTAAGAAAGGCACTGATTAAATCCGATAAGCCGTCTGTGTTCTTTGAGATATTAATAGAAGTGAACGGCCTTGATTTTTGGTTTCCTGAATTAAAAGAGCTGATAATTACCGAGCAAAATCCGAAGTGGCATCCTGAGGGAAGTGTGTGGAATCACACCATGCTTGTTTTAGATGAAGCGGCTAAGCTAAAAAACGACGCAAAGGAGCCGTTTGATTTTATGCTGTCGGCTTTGTTTCATGACTTGGGGAAAGCAGTCGCAACAACGGTAAAGGACGGAAAAATAATTTCTTACGGCCATGATGTAAAGGGGGTTAGCCTTACAGCCAAGGCTGTGAAAAGGCTTACCAATAATAAAAGCGTTTTAAAGTACACGGCAAATATGACCGAGCTTCATATGCATCCAAACGGATATGCAGCTCAGAATTCTTCACAAAAGGCATTTAACAAGCTTTTCCACGCAAGCGTTTGTCCTGAAGATTTGCTTCTGCTATCTAAAGCCGACCACATGGGCAGAGAGAGCTTTTCTGATTATAATGCGACAGAAGAACACTTAAAATCCGCATTGAATGATTATAACAGGCTTATGTCAGAGCAGTATATAACAGGAAAAGACCTGATTGATGCCGGAATTGCCCCCGATAAAAATTTCACCGAGCTTCTCGATTTTTCCACTAAGCTCAGGCTTTCGGGAGTTCCTTTTGATTCGGCACTCAAACAGGTTGTCTCACTTGCTAAAAGCAAGTCTCTGTGAAGTAAAATCGCTTTATTGACATTATCGCATATTTATCATAAAATATACGATACTTATGTGAACACTTATTCTTCCGGAATCGGAACTGCGGAGGAATGTAATATCAACCGTCAACCGATATTAAGCAACCATAATATCAGGCTTGACCAAACAATAACAGTACAAGTTTGTGGGCGGTGTTGACCGCTTACCACGGAGGATTTAATTTTGACAGAGAAAAAAGTTAATAAGGCGCAGAAAGAAAAGTCTGCACAGAATAAAGTTGGAAATCAGCTTGATATGCTTTATTCGTCGCTTGCACCCATAGCTCCTGCAAAGAAGCAGTCAGCTTCTAATCGTGTTGCCCAAAAATCAAAAAACAACAAGAATACAAAGCCTAAGAAGATTAAGGAAAATTCTGTTGCAGAACAGGCC
>CAVKLS010000365.1:0-2041 GCA_963657025.1 bacterium
CGATTAACTCTTCCTGACTTATGGGACGTCCGCGATTAAGAAGTAAATATTCGAGAATGCCTGTTTCTTTTCTCGTCAGGGAAACTGTGTTTCCGTCCACAACCGCTTCACGCTTTTTGGTATCAAAGGAAAGGTTTTTGTAAACAAGACAAATATCGTTTTGAACGAATTTTCTTCTCGTGAGACTCCTTATTCGTGCCTCAAGCTCCTCGAGGTGAAACGGCTTTTCCATGTAGTCGTTTGCTCCCGCATCGAGTCCCTCAACCTTATCCGCAATCTGACTTCTGGCTGAAAGAATCAGTACCTTGGTTTCATCATTGCTTTTTCTCAGCTCTCTAAGAATATCCATACCATCTATATGCGGCAAATTCAAATCCAAAACTATGAGGTCGTAGCTTTCCGATAAAATATAATCAAGTGCATCATTTCCGTCATAGCAGGTGTCAACCTCATAGCCTGAATTATAGAGGCTTTTGGCGACGGCATCGCACAACTGTTTTTCGTCCTCGACAATTAATAATCTCATTTTCATACTCCGTCTTAACAGGAATTTTACATCTGATATTGTATAATACACTTGTCGTTAGGTCAAGAAACGAAAATTGAGAAAGGAAAATGAATTGAAAAAGAAAAGAAGAATAGGAATTTTACTGTTTGCCGTTGGCGTATGTATGGTGACTTACGGGGCGTTTCGAGGCGAGGTGAACACCGTGCTTGCCAAGGCAATTAAGTTGTGTTTGGAGTGTGTCGGAATTGGATAAAAAACAAAATGTGATTTCAAAGGGAATTGCAAGGTTTCGTTTGTTGATTCAGGCGATTGCGGCACTTCTTACAAATATTCATCTGCCGAATTTTTTAAAGGGCAGAATTTATCAGGGACAGGGAAAGTCTGTGTGTGTTCCCGGACTTAACTGCTATTCCTGTCCTGCGGCAAGTGCTTCGTGTCCTATCGGAGCATTTCAATCGGTAGTCGGTTCGTCGAAATTTAAATTTTCATACTACATAACGGGCTTTTTTATACTGCTCGGCGTGACGTTAGGCAGATTTATATGCGGATTTCTTTGTCCGTTTGGCTGGGTTCAGGATTTACTTCACAAAATACCGTTCAAAAAGCTGTCAACAAAAAGGCTCAAGCCGCTTCGCTATCTTAAATATGTGATTTTGCTTGTGTTTGTCATTTTGCTTCCTATGTTTGCAACAAATTCCATAGGCATGGGTGATCCGTTCTTCTGCAAGTACATTTGTCCGCAGGGAGTTTTGGAGGGTGCAATACCGCTTTCGATTGCAAATTCAAGCATTCGCTCGGCTCTGGGCAGTCTGTTCACATTCAAAAGCATAATTCTTGCCACGGTTATCGTGCTAAGCCTTATTTTCTATAGACCGTTCTGCAAATGGATATGCCCGCTCGGCGCAATATATTCGCTCTTCAACAAAATATCCTTCCTTGAAATAAAGGTAGATAAGGACAAATGCGTCGGCTGTAACAGCTGCGTCAAGGCGTGCAAAATGGATGTCAATGTTCTTGAAGCACCGAATCACCCCGAATGTATACGCTGCGGAGCGTGTATGAAAGCTTGTCCGAAGGATTTAATCGGGTATCGCTTTCTTGGCAAGGAAATGACAAAAACAAGTAAAGAAGAAAAATTAACAACAAATACTGTAACAATTAAAAAAGGAGATTAAAAATGAAATCTAAAGCAAAAAAACTAATGGCAATCGTGCTCACAATTCTTATGGCCGCTTCAATTACAGCTTGTTCATCAGCGAATACGACAGAAGAAAGCAGTAATACAGAGAGCTCGGCAGTTTCTGCCTCATCTGCGACTTCGAGCGAGACAAGCTCACTTTCTTCAGATGAGCTTCACAATCAAATCAACGATTTATATCAGGCAGAAAATAAACTTTTTACCGAGCATAAGGATGTTTGGGACAAGGCGTTTGTTGTATTGCAAGAAAGCACAGAAGAAATTACCGATTATTACGCAGACTTCCTTTCCGCTTCAATAAACGCAAGCAAGGATTCCTTTACTGAGGACGAATT
>CAVKLS010000366.1:0-2035 GCA_963657025.1 bacterium
CGGAAAGACAGTTACCGTTTTTGGTTGGTGTCAGAGACAGAGAAATTTAGGACAGCTTATCTTTATTGATCTGAGAGACAGAACAGGTGTTGTTCAGCTCGCTTTTGACGATTCCACCGACAGAGCTGTGTTTGATAAGGCTTCCGATGTCAGATCGGAGTTTGTTCTGGCAGCTTCCGGTGTTGTAAGAGAGCGTTCATCAAAGAACAAGGAAATTCCCACAGGTGAAATTGAGATAGAGGTTACAGAGCTCAAGGTTCTCGGACTTTCCGAAACACCGCCTTTTGAGATTGTCGAGAACTCAAAGGCAGGCGAGGATATCAGACTTAAGTACAGATACTTAGACCTCAGAAGACCTGACTTGCAGAAAAATCTTCTTATGCGCTCAAAGATAACAAAGGTCACAAGAGACTATTTCTATGAGAACGGCTTTGTGGAGATTGAGACTCCTATGCTCATGAAGTCCACACCTGAGGGAGCAAGAGACTATCTCGTGCCTTCAAGAATTCATAAGGGCAGCTTCTATGCTCTTCCGCAGTCCCCGCAGATTTATAAGCAGCTCACAATGGTAGCCGGTTTTGACAGATACATGCAGATTGCACGTTGCTTCAGAGACGAGGATTTGAGAGCTGACAGACAGCCTGAGTTCACACAGATTGACCTTGAGATGTCCTTTGTTGATGTTGAGGATGTTCTTTCTGTCGGCGAGGGCTTTGTCAAGAGACTTTTCAAAGAGGTTCTCGATGTTGATGTTCCTATGCCACTTCCACGTATCACATACAAAGATGCTATGGAGAGATACGGTTCGGATAAGCCTGATACAAGATACGGCATGGAGATAGTAAATCTTACCGATGTTGTTAAGAATTGCGGCTTTGGTGTTTTCAAAAATGCAATTGAAGGCGGCGGAAGTGTAAGAGCTATAAATGCAAAGAACGCTTATTCTGTACTTACAAGAAAAGAGATAGATAAGCTGACCGAGATGGTAAAGGGTATCGGCGGAAAAGGTATCGCATTCATCAGAATCGGCGAGGATTCCACAGCATGCTCGTTCTCTAAGTTTATGACCGAAGAGGAAATGAACGCTATCTATTCTGCGGTGGGAGCCGAGAAGGGTGATGTAATTTTAATTATTGCTGACACAAATAATTCTCATGTTCTCACTCAGCTTGGACAGCTCAGAACTACTGTTGCAAAGAAGCTTGATATCATACCCGATCAGTTCAATTTCCTTTGGGTTGTTGAGTTCCCGTTCTTTGAGTACGATGAGGAAGAGAAGACTTGGGTAGCTATGCACCATCCGTTCACATCTCCGCTTGACGAGTGCTTGCCTTATCTTGAGAGCGACAAGGGTAATGTTCGAGCAAAGGCATATGACCTTGTTCTCAACGGAACAGAGCTTTGCTCAGGTTCTATCAGAATCACAAATCCGGAGCTTCAGGACAGAATATTTGCATTGCTTGGACTTTCTGAGGAAGAAGCTCACAACAAGTTCGGCTTCTTGCTTGATGCGTTTAAGTATGGCGCTCCGCCACATGGTGGTCTTGGCTTAGGCTTGGACAGACTTGTTATGCTCATGCTCAAGAAGGATAATCTTCGAGACGTAATCGCTTTCCCGAAGGTTCAGAATGCAAGCGAGCTTATGACAATGGCTCCCTCGACAGTTGACGAAAAGCAGCTTAAGGAGCTTGGAATTGATATTGTTTCCGATAACAAGGAATAAGAGAAGTTAAAAATAAGTCCCTACAAGCAGCGACGCTTCTTGTAGGGATTTTTTGATGTGGAGGCGAGACAATGAAAGAGTATTTCTCGGAAGCTTTTAAAGATGGCGGAGAATTCGGAGAAGAAATAAAAGACTGCAGATTTGTGAACTGCACATTTTACGGAATTGATTTGAGTAATGCTGACATCGACTCAAGTATTTTTGAAGGCTGTTCGTTCAAGTTTGCTCAAATGAACGGATCTTACAGCAGTAAGAGCCAGTTTTTAAACTGCGATTTTGAAGGAGCGAATTTGTTTGCCGCAACATTTAAGA
>CAVKLS010000367.1:0-2034 GCA_963657025.1 bacterium
GACTGCGGAAGGGTGCACGAGGTGAGAGCCGGAACGCTTTTGCGAGAAAAGAGACCTGTGCTTTCTTGCGGTTGCCTTAAAAAGGAAGCCGCCGCCGAGGTTGGAAGAGATGTTGCAAAGAAATACGCAAACAAAAGAGCCAACAAGGGAAACAAAACGGGAATCAAGGGAGTTTCCGAGACAAAGGACGGACGGTATCGGGCATATATTTGTGTGAATTACAATATGATGTATTTGGGCTCATACAAGGATATCGGAGAAGCGAGAAAGGCAAGAGAATGGGCTGAAGAGGTGTATTTCAGACCGATAATAGAGGCGGCAAATGAACATAAGCATATCTAAAGGCAATTCTAAAATGGGAAGCATCTCGAGTGTGTCTCTTCCGTCGGGACTAACTTGCAGAAACGACTGCGAGTGTTCTCGGAAGTGTTACGCCAAGAGAATAGAGCGACTGAGGAAGTCCGTGAGAGAAGCATATATGACAAATCTCGAGGTTTTGCGGAGCTCACCCGAGGTATATTGGAGAGAGGTCGAGGCGGCTGTTATGCTGTCTCGATTTTTCCGTTTTCATGTGTCGGGAGATATTCCAAACAGAGATTACTTAGACCGTATGCTCGAGGTTGCAAGGAGAAATACCCACTGCGAGATACTTGTATTCACGAAGAAATACGAGCTTGTCAATAAGGCTTTGGACGAAGGGGAGAGTTTACCGCCGAATCTTCACTTGATTTTCAGCGTGTGGAGAGGCTTGTCGGTCGAGAATCCTTATCGTTTGCCCGAGGCACATGTGAGGTATAAGGACGGAACGACAACGGCAAACGAAACGGCGGTTGACTGCGGCGGAAACTGCACGGAATGTGCACTGACGAGCGGCGGTTGTTGGGTGCTTAAATGCGGAGAACAGGTAGTATTCGACGAGCATTAGGAAGGAGAATATCGTGGAAGTAATTAATTTCAAAGAGGCTTCTAAGCGGCAGATTTTGGACACTTCGAAGCTGAAAGCAAACACCGCAAGACTTGAGGTCGGAGCGATTGAGCCAAGAAGGGAAGAGGACGAAAGTTTCCTTGCTCCCGAGCACGCCGCCGAGCCGATAAAAAGCGCAGAGGACATTCTGAGGATTTCAAGGTTTTTAATATCGAACGGGCGATACCGTGATAATATGCTCTTCATCGTAGGTATAAATTTTGGCTTGAGAGTGAGCGATTTGAGAGTTTTGAGGTTCTCGAACCTCATTAACGACAACTTGACTTTTAAGGACAGTTTTGCTATATTTGAGAAGAAAACAAGGAACACCAGAAAGCGCAAGAAAAACAGATATATCACGATAAATCAGGCTGTTATAGAGGCGGTTACCTTGTACTTGGAGAACACGGACGGTGTGGCACTGAGCGACTATATGTTCAGGAGTGAGTCGAACAGAGGAAGGGGCAAAAATGAACCGCTTACCTCAAAGTCGATTGACAGAATTCTGAAAGGCATCGGAAGCGATTTGGGACTCAATATCAGAATGTCCACCCACACGCTGAGAAAGACTTTTTGTTATCACCAAATGCTTATGAGCGGAAACGACAACAGAAAGCTTTTGCTTCTCCAGAAAATGCTCGGGCACTCAAGCCCTGCACAAACCTTGGACTATATCGGTATTACAGCTGAGGAAATAGAAGAGGCTTACAGAAGCCTTAATTTAGGCAGCGTGAAGCACGGCTATTTCTCGGCGATTGACAGTAAAATCATTGAAAGGGAGGTGCTTTGAGGTGGGCATAGTTTTAGGCTTGGTGTGCAGTGTTTGGCTGGCAGGCAAGCTTCTCGACGAAAAATTAACCTCGGACAGCAACGAATATCGGTGGAAAGTAAGGCGTGGAGACTTCGACAATTTTTGTGAGATGTATTCCTCTGAAATAACCTATGATGACTTCAGCGGCAAAAAGGAGTATTATGACTCTGAAAAAGCAAAGAAGCTGAAAGAGGAACTGAGAGAGGTAATCGGAAGGGCTCCTTCTACTCAAATGCTCTATCACGCTTACCTTGCTCTT
>CAVKLS010000368.1:0-2031 GCA_963657025.1 bacterium
AGTCATGAAGGCTCGGAAGAAAGACACAACTGAAAAAAGGTACTATGAAGGTACACGGCTCATGCGAATTTGAGTAAATCGAAAAAGTCTGCGGAAATTTTGCAGGCTCTGTTCGTTTCGCTGGCTGTGTGCTTTTTTTGTCGGATTTTTTAAGGAGGAAAATATGAACGGAAAAACAAAAACACTTTATCTCGATTGTTCCATGGGAGCGGCGGGCGATATGCTCACGGCGGCATTGCTTGAGCTTCTGACCGAGGAGCAGCAAAATGAATTTGTTGAAAAAATGAACAAGCTTGGTATTCCCGGGGTTGAGGTTCAAAAGTCGGTTGTCTCCAAATGCGGAATAAACGGCACTCATGTCAAGGTGCTTGTGAACGGCGAGGAGGAGGGCGAGCTTATGCTTCACCATCACCATCACGACGAAGAGCACTCGCACGAGCACGAGCACACCCACGAACACTCACACGAGTGCGAGCATGCACATGAACACGAGCATACTCATGAACACAGCCACGAGCATGAGCACGACCACGACCACGGTCACACACATACTCACAGCCACCACGGCATGGCAGATATCGAGCATATCGTTATGGGACATCTCGATATTCCCGAAAATGTAAAGAAGGATATTATGGCGGTTTACGGTGAAATCGCACAGGCGGAGAGCGTTGCCCACGGCAAGCCGATAGACGAGATTCATTTTCATGAAGTCGGCACCATGGACGCCGTTGCCGATATAACAGCGGTATGCCTTCTGATTGACATGATTAAGCCTGAGAAAATCATCGCTTCGCCCGTTCATGTCGGCTCGGGTACGGTGAGATGCGCCCACGGAGTACTTCCCGTTCCCGCTCCCGCAACAGCATATATACTTCGAGGAGTTCCGATTTACGGCGGAAAAATCAAGTCCGAGCTTTGCACTCCGACAGGTGCGGCTCTTCTCAAGCACTTTGTTTCTTCCTTCGGCGATATGCCGATAATCAGTCTCACGAAAATCGGCTACGGAATGGGTTATAAGGATTTTCCGCAGGCAAACTGCGTGAGAGCCTTTTTGGGTGAAACAAATGAGTAAAAATAATCTTGAGGGTGATTTCGTAACCGAGCTTCGCCTGAATGTCGACGATATGACAGCTGAGGAGCTTGGCTTTGCCATGGAGAAAATTTACGAGGCAGGCGCTCTCGAATGTTTTTTCACGCCCGTAACCATGAAGAAATGCCGCCCCGGTACTCTTGTAACCATACTCGTGAGGGACGGGAAAAAGGACGATGTGATTTTCGCTGCATTCAAGCACACGAACACAATCGGAATACGGGAGAGCGTCTGCAAGCGTTACACACTTTCACGGCATTTTGAGACGGTGGAGACCGAAAAAGGCAGCGTGAGAAAGAAGATAAGCGAGGGATACGGCGTCAGACGGGAAAAGCTTGAGTTTGACGACCTTGCAAAGATAGCGAACGAAAATAATATTTCGTTGAAAGAGGCAAGAGCATTGGCAGAGAGCAAAGACTGAAAATTAAAATTTAGGATTGTGCGGCGGAGCTGTTTTCGGACGGAAAAAGCTCCGCTTTTCGCTTTTGACCGCCACAAGTAAAAAAAGCTTGCTATTTTGCGCTGTAATTGATAAAATAAATCAGTTAGTAAAAAGCCGACAGCCAAGCTTACTGTTTAGCAGTGAAACGAGTTCTCTCGGGCAGAGGATTGGTTTAATTGTTAAACAGCGGTTGGGTACAGAAATAATTTGTCGGTTTTCATAAATGACTTATTAAAGAAAGGATTAACCGCAATGTTCGAGAATTTCAGAAAATTTGAGACAGTTTTCGCAGGCAGACCGCTCGTTGTCGAGACAGGTAAAATGGCTCAGCTCGCAAACGGCGAGTGCCTTGTAAGATACGGCGAAACAACAGTTCATGTTGCAGCAACAGCTGCTCCGAAGCCGAGAGATGGCGTCGACTTCTTCCCGCTTTCCGTTGACTTTGAGGAAAAACTTTATTCCGTAGGTAAGATTCCCGGATCTTACACAAAGAGAG
>CAVKLS010000369.1:0-2030 GCA_963657025.1 bacterium
GCTCTTTTCCAAAAGTAATTGCCTCTGCGTGTCGGTCATCCATACCGTCGACAAGACAGGAAGGCGTCAGATATCCCGAAAAAATCGGCTCCAAACAGATCTCGTTTGGTTGTGCAATCTGATTGATATATTTAAGCCTTTCGCTCCTTCCGATTAACGGACTTGTCGAAATTCCAAACTTTGACAGATATTTCTGCAGGTTCATAACTTCCGCTACCGTATCAACAATAATAGTCATGCGATAACCTTTTTTGTGACACCAAAAAGCCAACACCTTAATAAGTGTGGATTTACCCGAGCCTACCATACCGACAATATTAACAACCTCTTCGATTTTGAGTTCGGTACTTGTGCTGACAGAAGATCCGTCAACTTGCTTGAGTACATTGGTCTTAAGAATCTCATAGCAGTAGTCATTGGGATTAATTTCAGACATTTCCTTTGCCGCACTCAGCAATTCGTCCAAGCTTATGTAAATCGGCTCTCGGTATCCCTTTTCAAATTTACTTTCGTAATCATTTGACTCTGACTGCACTGCCTCTTTATCCAATTTATCAAATTCGACATAAACACGCTCGCTATCCGAATTTTCCGAATTTCGACGGTTATAGTAATATGTTCCTTCCTCGGCATAAGATGCCGACTTCAGGTCTTCAAAGCCTTCAGACCAAAATTCGTTCCATTCCTCTTTGCGGTTCTCATAAGGATAGGGGTAACTTTCTTCCGCTTTGAAAAAGGACATTCCATTTTCTGTTTTCTCAAATGAAAAGGCTCGAAATGCCTTGTATTTTTGTTCTTGGTATTCTTCCAGCGAATCCTGCCAATGTTTTTGAGAACGATATTTAACCAATCTGCGTTTAGCAAGCTGCAAAGTGTGATCCTTTTCGGTACATGCAGTTGTTCCGATAAGCTGATAATGAGAAAACAAAAGATAAGCTTTATCGGGATCTGCTTCCGGAGCATTAAGAAAAAGTAAATATAAAACAGCTTCAATTTCGGCAAATTTATCAAGATCCATAGCTTCTTCTATTCTGCAATAATATGCCTTCAAAGGTTCGTATCGGCTTGTTTTCTTCTTATTTCCCATGGCACAGCTCCACCTTTTCTTTGATTTCTTTTTTTAGCTGCCGAAAATTAACGCATTCGACATTCTCTTGCTCTTGATTTTTAAGAACTTTATTAATAATCGAAGTATACTTTCTGTCATTTTTAGTGTTTTCCGTCGGAACCACAACAAACCCGCACTCATAATCTCCGTCAGGAAAACCGCCGTCTTTAATTATTTTATCACGCAGTATACAGGGATTTTGGTAATCCTTAGCGTCTATCTCCCAAACCGCCCCGTCAGGAAAGACAATCTCCACATCGTATCTGTCCATCTGCGGCCACAATTCACATTTCAGATTATATTTTAAACAAAACTTGACAATTTCAAGCTCAAGCTTACCGGGAACTGCAATAAACTGCATAATACCTTTCTTCAAGCGATAATTTCCCAATGAAACATTCGGCTTCATATCATCCGAAAGCGCAGATATAGCATCTTTGCATCGATTCGAATAACATATGTATCCGTACTTACCTTTGGTCATAGCCCATCCGCACCTGGGGCAACGATAGCTTTCTTCCGTTATTTCCTCATAGGCAAACTGAAAGGCTTCCCGTGCTTTATTGTCATCGAATTCAACAGACATATTCTGCCTTTCCTCCAAGGTTATTATCGTGTGTTCTATAACATACTTTCTGATTTTAGCATAACCTTCCTGACCCAAAGCATATATCATTTCAAAAAAAATATGCTCGTCAATTCCGTCAATTATATTATTGTCCTGCAAAGACAAAAACTCTTCGCAATCCGCACTTGGAAGATATAAATTGCCAGCCATTTGTTCAGCAAAGGCACCGCAATAATAAAAAGCCTCCTCTTTAAGAACATCTTTTTCGTCACTTTTCAATTTCCAAGTATAGAACCATTCTTCAATCGGTTTTGTTATGAAATTCTTAAGAAAAGAGGCTTCATCAGCATATTC
>CAVKLS010000370.1:0-2028 GCA_963657025.1 bacterium
CTATATCTATCGACCTTACATAGCCCTTTCTTTCCTTTAGGACAAGTATAGTCTCGAGATAATCTTCGGCAGATTCGTGAATGTTCATTTTAATTCTCCTTTCGTATTTACCGGAATTACAATCTGTTTGTTGTTTTGATTAGGTTCACAGACCTTCATTTTCACCACACCTGTTTGATTTACAGCTTGCTGTCAGATATTATATCGATTTTCTCGTCGTTCGGATTAGGTCCGACGCCGACATCATAAACATACTGATAGTAAGCACTTTTTGTGACAAGGTCATAATATGCGGGCTCATACCACTTTATCTTATAAAGTGCATTGTATGAATCGACATATTTTCCGTCGCTGAAAAGCTTTGAGCCGTAGCGATACTGAGCTCTTGTGTAATATGCATGCGAATCCTCGTAGTCTCCGAGCTCCTCAAAAAGAGTTGCAGCCTTCTCGTAGTTTTCGCTGTCATAATAAGACTTAGCCACGCTGTATTTGAGCGTCTGTGCCTTAGTATCCGCATCCTTATAGCCCGATATGCTCTCATATACGCTCACAGCCGCCTCATTTTCGCCGTCCTTCTCAAGCTTCTGAGCACGTGCATAGAGAATTTCGTTAAGCTTATCGCCAGAACCCTCATAGTCACCTGCTTTTTTTAGCTCTGCTTCGGCTTCGTCAATCTCGCCGTTTTCGAGAAGTGTGCATGCTCTCAGGTAATGAAGCTTGCTCATCTGCTTATCCGTGCCCTCATAATCCTTGAGCTCGTCAAGAATTTCTTCAGCCGTGTCATAGTCGCCCTCATCAATGAGAGTTTCGGCACGGGAGAGCTTTGCGGCATTTATTTTCGCAAGCTGCTTCTCGCTTGTGACCATTGCAAAGTATGTCTTTGCATCGTCATATTTGCCGTCCTCATAAAGGCTTATTCCCTTCTTGCAAGCGGCAACCTCTATCTGAGACAGGCAATCCTCGTCATTTATCTTGACTTTAATCTTCTTGAGTGTATCGATATCATTGTTCTCGATTGCCTCGAGAGCCTTGCCCGTGCGAGCCTTCTGAATGTAGCTTACACTGTCCTCATAACCGTCAAGCTTCTGGAATGCGGAAATCGCATCATCCCACTTGCCGCCCTCATAAAGAGAAATTGCCGACTGATAATCAGCATATGTGAGTTTATCCTCAGAATCCTTGTAATCACCGAGAAACTCGAAAATCACAGCGCCTTCGCTGTACTTACCCTCGTCGAACAAAGCGCATGCATACTGATAATTGGATTCGTTTATCTCATCCTCATATTTGTCCGCACCGAGAGTGGTGTAAAGCTCTGCGGCTTTCTTGTAATCCTTGTTTTCAAAGGCAGTCTGAGCGTTTTCGAGCATTTTGTGCGGTACAATGACACGGTTATAGTAGGTAAATCCCACAACCGAACCGACTATGACCAAAACGCAGGCAATCAAACCGCCGATTTTGAGCATGTGATTTCTCTTAGCCCGTCTTTCCGCCTCTTTCTTTTCTCTCTCAAGGCGTTCCTTCTCTTCCCTCTCGAGGCGTTCTCTCTCGATTCTCTCACGCTCGAGACGCTCCTCCTCGCTCTTTCTGAATGCGGTAAGCTTTTCGGAAAGCTTGTCAACATCCTCCAAAAGCTTCTGCTGCTCTTCGAACCCAAGTCCGCAGAAAGTGCATTCGGTTTCGTCAATTCGGTTGAGTCTTCCGCAAGAGCAAAGCCAAAGCGCATTTCCTTTTAAGGGAATGTTCTTTACCTTTACGCCGCTTTTGAGCTCCTCGTTAAAGCTTCGTGCATACTGAGCACCAAGCTCGGGGTCAAGATTTTTATTTTCAAAATATTCCTCGGGAGTGTATGCCTTCGGCAAGCTGTCGTACATCCAGGTTGCTGAGCCCTCCCATTCGCTCTCGTCCTCAAAAACTACCTTTCTTATGGAAACTGCAAAGCTTGCCGCCGTGCCTTCCTCAGTATCAAGCTTCATTTTGCCCGAAAAGGTATCGTTTCTTTTAGCCGAAAGATCACTTAATTTATAG
>CAVKLS010000371.1:0-2028 GCA_963657025.1 bacterium
CCTCAATGCTGTCGGCTATTTTCTCGTGGTCGGTAAGGTACGGGTAGCTTGTGGTGATCAAGTCCTCAAGCTTTGTATCGCTTCTTGCGATAATCAAATCCTTGAGGTCGATAGCACCGTAGAATTTATCGTTTTCATCTACAACATAAATCGTAGAGATATTATCGTTTTCGCCCGCCTGCTGGACAAGCTCACGCATTGCCTGACGAATGGTCAGGTTGTTTTTGATAACAATGTAGTTCGTCGTGATGTGAGAACCTATCTCATCATCGTCATAAGACTGAATGAGCTTGATGTCCTCTCGGTCTTCTTCGTCCATGTGACGAATGATTTCTTCCTGAACGTCCTCGTCCATTTCCTCGAGAACATCGACAGCGTCGTCGGCGTCCATCTCGGAAATAATCTCGGCGGCCTTCTCGATATCGAGCTCCTTAAAGTACTCGTCAACATCTTCGAGATAGGCGAAGACCTCGGCGCATCTCTCTGTACCCAAAATGCGGTAAAGTCTTTTTCTTTCGTCAGGCGTCAATTGCTCGATAGCACCCGCAATATCGTTATCGTGGTAATCTTCGAGTCTCTCACTTAATTCGGTATCGGAAATGTCACTTCTGATTAATTCAAGAAGCTCTCCGACATAGTCCTCAGCAATATCTTCAATGGTAGTTGTGATGTTCTTCTCTTCCATTGGTAATGCCTCCTTTTCTCTGCAAACTTTTTTGGCATAAGCCGTAATTACAAACCCAAAAGGGCGCAGAAAAACCACCGCAAAAGGCGTTTTTCCTTTCTGCAGACGACAGAATTGTAAATAGTAGGAGAAACACTCGAACGGTGGCGTGATTTTAAAGGCTATTTTAAGTCAGTTAAAAAAGACCTGAACAGCCCAAAATAAAGCTACGTATTCGAGGATTTATACTTCTTCCTGTACTATCATGGCCGTCCATTCTTTTTTCACATCCTTTACGTTAATTTTGCGGTCAAGATTAATTTTTCTTCATCGACCTCAAATATTATAAGTCCACAAGTTTTTTTAGTCAAGACTTATGATTGTTAAATGTAAGTAAAAAAATCTACACAAAGCTCAATTTTACCGCATAAGAAAAAGCGTCCGATTACGAACGCTTTCACTGCTTCAAATTTCAAACTGCCTGACCGAGTATTGTCTTTGCAACGCCGATACCGAGAACTCCGTCACCTAAGTGACAGCAAAGGCTTATCGGAAGCGGATGGCACACAACACGCATGCCAGGGAATGCCTCAGCAACCTCTTTGTGCCACTGAGCTCCGTACATTCTGTCACCTGAATAAGCTACGGCAATGCTGATTTTATCTCCCTTGAAACGTGTCTCTATATCATTTCTGACAGCTTCAAGCATGATAGCCTTTGCCTTGTCCATGCCTCTTGCCTTTTTGAAGGAATCGAGCTTATCTCCCTGAATCTGCAGAACAGGCTTAAGACCGAGAACAGCACCGACTGCCGCCGCCGACTTTGAAACTCTTCCGCTCTTCTTAAGAAGCTCAAGAGTATTAACCGTAACGTAGGTTGTCTGAGAAAGAGCCTCTCTGTCAAGAACAGTTTTAATTTCCTTTGCATTCAAGCCGAAATCCGCAAGAGTGCAAGCATCCTGAACGGAGAAAATAAGCGGAACGGAAACTCTGCGGTTGTCGACAACCTGAACCTTACCGTCATAGTCCTTTGAAAGAGCAGTAGCGGTATTGTACGAGCCTGAAAGACCTGCCGACATTGGTATGTAGACAACATCCTCATAAGTCTCAAGAGCGGTTTCCCATGCAGTGATAACCGCATCGGGTGAAGGCTGTGAGGTGCTGACCTCTGCGCCCTGCTTCAATTTCTCAAAGAACTCCTCACTTGTGCAGGTCACTCCCTCGAGATGCTGCTTTCCGTCAATCGTAAACGGCATCGGAACAAGGCTGACGCCGAGCGATTTTGCCTCTTCGTTTGTCAGTCCGCCGTTTGTATCGGTAATAATACAGGTTTTTCTCATTTTTATTTTCTCCTACTGAAGGTAT
>CAVKLS010000372.1:0-2023 GCA_963657025.1 bacterium
CATATCCCACTGTCCGCCGTCACCCAATGGGCCGCTTAAAAGATAGGAGATAAGTCTTGAATCTGTCTTCTCGTCAAGAGTCTTGAGAATGGACTCGAGGAAATAGTTGGACTTTTCGAGCTTGTCGTAGAAAAGCGGATAAGCCTGAGAAAGCTCGAAGTTCTTGAGATTCAGCTTGTTCATAACGTGGAATCTCATGGTGTTCAGCGATGCGAACATCCAGCATCTTCCTGACTGCTTCTGGTTTGTGACCTCACCGTTTTTGATATCTATCGAAAAGGTGTGACGCATATTTCTCTTAGCGTCAAAGGAGAGAGCCGCATTTGCAACTCCGCCTGAGACTACCGCATTCATGGCAAGAAGATTTTTGCTGTCACTGTCGAATTTTTCTTCGGCATTCTTTAAGAAATCGAATGAAATATTCTGTTCCATAATCGTTTACCTTTCTTTCTTGTAGCTTGTATATTTTAAAATGTCTTGCGACAAATTAACAAATTTAGCAGTGCTTTTGCGGGATTATCTTTTTATAGTCGGCAAAAGCTCCTTAATTACGACACGCTCGTCAAACGGATACTTGACGCCCTTGATTTCCTGATAGTCCTCGTGGCCCTTGCCTGCAAGAACTATTATATCGCCCTCTGTGCCGTTTTCAAGTGCCCAGCGGATTGCCTCGCGTCTGTCGGGAATTGCGATGTATTTTCCGTCTGTCTTTTTCATTCCGACCAGGATATCGGCAATGATGTCGTTTACGTCCTCGAAGCGTGAGTTGTCGGCGGTGATGACGGACAAATCAGCCATTTTACCGCAAATTTCTCCCATTTCGTATCGTCTGACCTTAGGTCTGTTTCCGCCGGCACCGAAAATGCAGATGAGTCTCTTGGGATTATATTCTCGAAGTGTCGAGAGAATGTTTTCCATACCGACACCGTTGTGAGCGTAGTCAATGAGAAGAGTGAAATTATAAGGAATTGGCACAGCCTCGACTCTGCCCTTTACCTTGACAGAATAAAGTCCCTTTTCGATAGCCTCATCACTGATTCCGAAGCACTTGAGTCCGGTTATGGCAGAAAGTGCATTGTAGGCGTTGAATTTGCCCGGAGTTGCGATTTTGATTGTCTTGTCCTCGCCGTCATGATACTTCAGGACAGAACCGATGAAGCCAGGCTCGGAGTAAAGATGATTTTCGATACCGTAAACATCAGCCTCGGGATTGAAGCCGTAGGTCACAATGTCACAGGTGTGGTCTTTAATCATACCCTCGTGGTTTGCGTCGTCAATGTTTATCGCACCGACCTTGCACATCTTGAAGAGAAGTGACTTGCAGTAGAGATACTCTGCCATATCCTTGTGCTCGACGCCGCCGATATGATCCTCGCTGAAGTTTGTGAAAATGCCCGAATCAAAGGTGAATCCGTAAACACGGTGGTCACGAAGTCCGATGGAGCTTACCTCCATGACGCAGTATTCGCATCCCTTTTCAACCATAAGTGCCATGAATTTCTGGATTTCGTGGCTCTCGGGGGTCGTGTTGTCCGTCTTTATGAGCTCGTCGCCAATCATAACTCCGATTGTGCCGATTACACCGACCTTGTGACCCTCTGCCTCGAGAATTGACTTAATCATGCATGATGTGGTTGTCTTTCCCTTTGTACCTGTGATACCGACAGTCTTGAGCTTTTCGGCGGGGTGACCGTAAAATTCGGCGGAGAGAAGGGCAAGACCCTTTCTTGTGTTCTCGATTTTGATTGTGGGAACGTCCACGTTGACATCATCGGAAATGACAACTGCGACAGCACCGTTTTCAACAGCCTTGTCTGCGTATTTGTGACCGTCCACGGCAGAGCCCTTAAGGCAGACGAAAAGCGAACCCTCGGTTGCCTTTCTCGAGTCATAAGCAATATTTGTTATTTCAATACCGTCGATGTTACCCTTTACTTCGCAATCAACGGCAGTTATTAATTCAGTAAGCTTCATATGATAATCCTTTCCTCTTTCGATAGCAGTACTTTACATACATATATAA
>CAVKLS010000373.1:0-809 GCA_963657025.1 bacterium
CCTTTCTGCCGATTTTACGCGTGTGGTTGCCGCTTTTTCGATTTGCCTCTACCACATCTGGCAACAAAGCTGGGTCAGCGGCGGCAAGCTTGATTTCTGGAACAGAACCGGCGCGCTTTGGGTCGATGTTTTCATCATGCTGTCTGCTTTCTGTCTCTTTCTCCCCTTCGCAAACGCAAAAGCGGACGGAAAGCTTGAGTCAAAACTGAAAAGCGAAAAAATTGCACGTTTTTATTTAAAGCGTGCTATCAGGCTCATTCCCGCCTACTATCTTTCCATAGCTTTTTCCTTTACCGTCAAGGTAATAACAGACGGGTGTTCCGAGAACTTAATAAAAGACCTCATTGCCCACCTCACCTTCACTCAGATGTTCTTTAAGGTAAGCTACCGAAACACGGGCTTGAACGGCGTAACCTGGACGCTCACGGTATTTGCACTGTTTTATCTTTTCTTTCCTCTGTTAAGAAATTTATTTCTGAAACATCCGATTATCACATCTGCCTCCATGCTGTGGATTCAGAGCTTTGCTACGGTGTGGCTCTTGCAAAACTTTGAAAATCCCGATATTGACATGCTTTTCAATCAGTTCCCCGCCTTCGTCGGAGTACTGTGCATTGGATTCATTGCGGCGTCGTGCTTTTCGTATCTCGGACGAAAGGAAATCACCGAAAATCCGTATTTTCGCATATTTTCGAGCATAATTGGAATTATCGCATTCATATTAATCGGATTTCTTCTCAAATATCAAACGACTCAGCCGGATTTCAGATATTCTCAGATTATTCTTCGAATGCCGCTGTGCGTTCTGG
>CAVKLS010000373.1:819-2022 GCA_963657025.1 bacterium
CAATTGTTTTTTGGGGGCTTGGAATCAATCTTCCGCTCAGAAAAATACTCGGCTTCCTTTCTTCAATCAGCTTCAATCTCTATCTGTGGCATCAGATGCTGGCTGTTTTTATCAAATACACCTTGAAAATTCCCTACTGGAGCGGTGACACTCCTCCGAATATGCTGTATGACGAAGCTTGGATGCATGAGTATAATCTGATTGCATGGTGTGCGGCACTTATTGCCGCCGTAGCCGTGACTTATCTTTTTGAAAAGCCTGTGTGCGGATTTCTCTCAAAAAAGCTCTTAAAGACGGGAAAACAAACTACTTTTCCACCAAAAACAAATTAGCGTTGAAAACAAAAGAGACATTCACGAAGAACGTCTCTTTTTCTATATCAATTATCTGATTATCAAATTTTCTTTTCTCTTGCTTCTTTTCTCGAGCTGTGATTCTCGAATGCCGTAAGTCTTGCAGAAAGCTTTGAGCCGACCTTTGACTTATAGAAGATACCGAAGCAGATGAGGTTAAGCGTGAGTGCCGACACAACATCGATTACACAGTGCTGCTTTAAGAACATAGTCGAAAGGACTATCATAACCGTGAGAATGTTGATGAAGCTTAAGAAAATGTTCTTGTCCTTGAATTTCTCCGAACGGCACCAGGCAATGTTGCAAACTACTGCATTGAAAACATGCAGACTCGGAAGAATATTAGTCGGCGTATCTGTCGAATAGAGCAATTTGCAAGCGGCTTCAAAAATGTTTTGAGGATTTATAATATTGGGTCTTAAATCCTGACCGTTCGGAAGTAATATGCTCACTCCCAGGAAACACACCATACCGACAACAAGTGAAAGAAGCAAATCGTGATATTCCTCGTCCTTATCATTAAACAGTGCAAAATAAACCACCGTCACTATAACGAACAAAAACCACGCAAAATACGGAATGATGAAGTACTCGCAGAACGGAATCAAATCATCAAGCCGCGTGTGCAAAATCGTGACCGTTGTCTTTCTCTGTTCGACAAGCGTGAATGTCAGAAAATAAAGTGCGCCGCCGACAAGCAAAAACATAATTCGCTTAAGCTTATTAACTTTTCTATTATTCATATTACCTCTTTAAGGAACACCATTGTTCCTTTTCCGCAAAATCCGACACATATTTTTATAAAAGTTGTAATAAGATTTCGCTAAAATCGTTTTCCATAAATCAACCG
>CAVKLS010000374.1:0-2019 GCA_963657025.1 bacterium
AAATTGTGCCTAAACCTTCCAACCACTGCTTTTTAGAACAAATCTTTCATTGACGAAAATCCCATAACTTCCTACTCACCGAAAAATCACCGTTTCCCAAAAATTTTCCTCAGTCATTCCTATTTGACTTTTCAATTCAAATGTATCATAATATCCCTAATCTGAAATGAAAGGAACAGTATATATGAAAGCTTTTTTAAAGGAATTCAAAGAATTCATCGCTAAGGGAAATGTTCTCGATATGGCAGTCGGCGTAGTAGTCGGTTCTGCATTCACCGCTATCGTCACAAGCGTTGTCGAGAATCTTCTCACACCAATCATCGGTCTTTTCATTCCCGACACCACCTTTGCCAACTGGGCACCGGGCGGATTCGGTATCGGCGCCGTAATCAATGCGATAATCACATTCTTGATCACCGCATTTGTTGTCTTCGTCATCGTCAAGGCTGTCAACAAGCTCAAGAAGCCAAAGGAAGAAGAGCCTGCCGCAGACCCCGAGCCGAGCGAAGAAGTCGTTCTTCTCAGAGAAATCCTCGAGGAGCTCAAGAAGAACAAGTAACCAAAGCAAAAAGACTGCCGCGCGGCAGTCTTTTTTTCGCCTGATATTGAATTTTACTTTCGGTTAAGAAGCTCCTCATAATAGGCAACGGCAGCGTTTGCCACAGCCTCGGCAGAGAACGGCTCTGCATATTTTCTTATGTCCTCGTGGTCGATTTCGCCGTTTTTCTCTCTTTCGTACATTCTCATAATAGCGTCAGCCATACCCTCAATGTCGTGCACGTCACAGAACTCCGAGCAATCGGGATATAGGAATCCCTCAGGGCCCTTGCAGCGTGTGCATACAACGGGAACGCCTGCAGAAAGTGCCTCAACAGCAGGAATACCGAAGGTTTCAATTTCGCTTGGCATGAGAAGTGTGTCCGTAGTCGAAAGAATCTCTGCAATCTCAGAAGCCTCCTTCTTTCCGACAAACTCGATAATTCCGTCCATACCGAGCTCCTTGGAAAGAGCCTTGAAATTGGCTTCCTCCTGACCCTCACCGACTATGGTATATTTAAATTTCTTGTCTGGGTTTCTGTCGCAAACAAGCTTAACGGCTCTTATCGCATCGTCTGTAGCCTTGCCCGGGCGAAGTCCCGCAACGGTAGCAATGTTGTAAACCGAAGAATCGTGCGGCTTTCTCGGCACCCTGAATACCGCCGTATCAACAATATTCGGCAATACGGAAGACTCAACCCTCTGAACATCTCTCAGGTAATCTACCATGTAATTTCCGACAACCGTGATTTTTGCGTGCTTCATGACATATCTCGCATACTTCTCCTCGTTTCCCTCGAAAAATCTCTCAAAGTATGTGGCATGCTCCGTCAGAAGAACAGGGATTCCGTATTTCTCGCCTATCTTGCATGCGGCATAGCCTGCGGGAACGGTAACCTGAGCATGAAGAACATCCGGCTTGCCGTTCTCCTTGACATAAGCCTTATAGAGCTTTTCTGCCATTTTAACGTAGGAATTCATCTGCATATCCATGCTGAATCTACCGATGTCAAGCTCCAGTCTGCCGTAGGTCTTGTAGCCGTCGTTGTTGTCGACATATGTTTTCTTCATCATCGGATATCTCGGCAGGTCACTGAGTCCCTGACGGTCGACATATATCATATTCACCTTGACTCCGACTTTTGAAACAGCCGAGCAGAATAATTTGTGATAATTTCCGATGAGCTTATCCTTTCCGTTCGGATACCATGTTGTGACGACAAGCACATGAAGCGGTTTGTTTTTTGTTTTATTTTCCATAAAATCACCTTTTATAATTACAGATTGAAATCAAACTCCCAAAAAGCGGGAATTTCCCTTTGATTGTAATCCCACGAGCCTTATTTGTCAATTCAAGTTCATAAGCTTGATACTTTACCGCAAAAAAAGATATCCTTTCGGATATCTTTTTTATATTCAGACTTCAATTTTCTCGATAGTAACAGTGCCGAAATCAACTTCTGTTTTATCTTTATAAATATC
>CAVKLS010000375.1:0-2018 GCA_963657025.1 bacterium
CGAAGCGACCGTAGTTGAAGCCTACAAGCCGACCTATTCGCACTAAAATAAATACTGTTCTGACCCAACTCCACACTCCACTCTCAACACTCCACACTCAAAAAGCGTGCCTTAAACCGCCTTAGTGCGTGAGCGGTTAAGATAAAAACGGAACACAAATCCCACAAGGGCAGTTCATTCACTGAACCGCCCTTGTTTCTTTTGTAAAGCGGACGATTATAAGTTACTCATATAGGTAAAAAAGATTCAGCAATTTTATTCTCATTTCTGTTAATAATTAGGCAAAAACACTATCTAATGTAAAATCTATGTTAAATTTTCCTCAGATAAGTAAAGATTTCTTGACACTAACATTACAGTTCATTTACAATATATTTGACTTTGTGCTATTGTCAAAATAAAACCGAAACAATTAAATGCCGATGTATCGGCAAAGGATGGAAACTTATATGTTCTCTATATTTATTGAACTTATCGGAGGCTTGGGACTTTTCATTGCAGGAATGAATCTCATGAGCCAAGGAATTGAGCTTGCCGCCGGTGACAAGCTGCGATCTATTCTCAAGGCGTTTACAAAGAACAGACTTTTGGGACTTATCGTGGGAATGTTCTTCACAGCTACCATTCAGTCCTCGAGCGCCGCAACGGTTATGACCGTTTCTTTTGTTAACTCGGGACTTATGACACTGAGCGAAGCGTCGGGAATTATTCTCGGTGCAAACATCGGTACGACCGTCACATCGCTTCTCGTTGCTTTTAAGCTGAGCACCGTTGCACCGTTCTTTGTTCTCATCGGTGCGGTAATGGTCAACTTCATCAAAAATCCGATGGCTAAGAAAATCGGACAGGTTGTCCTGGGCTTCGGTATCCTTTTCATGGGTATTTCAATCATGAGCACGGCTATGGGTGCTCTGCGTGATATTCCCGCAGTTATCCAGCTTTTCGCCAACTTCACAAACCCCATTCTCGCAATTTTGCTCGGACTTGTCATCACATCGGTTGTACAGAGCTCTAGCGTCACGGTCTCTATCCTTGTCGTTATGGCTTCACAAGGACTTGTTGACCTTCATATTTGTATGTTCGTTATCCTCGGCTGCAATATCGGTGCTTGCACTTCAGCCGTGCTCACAAGCCTTTCGGGCAGTAAAAATGCGAAGAGAACCGCAATGATTCATCTTCTCTTCAACATTTTCGGTACGATTCTCATGTTCATTCTGCTTCTGTTCTTCTCGGATCAGATTGCAGAGATCATCTACTTCGTAAGCGGACACGGAAATTCCTCGGCAAACCTCGGAAGAAACATCGCCGTTGCTCACTTCCTCTTCAAGGTCTTCCAGGTAATCGTTCTCTATCCGTTCATGAATCTCATCATCAAGCTTACTTACGTCATTGTTCGCGGCGAAGACGCAAAGGAAGAGGGCTTCCGCCTCAAGTTCATCGGCTCGGACATCTCAAGCCCGACCATGGCAATGCCCAATGCGCTTCGTGAAATTCAGCGTATGTCCAAAATGGCTCTTCTCAACCTGAACGATGCCGTTAAATCCTTCATAAACTGCGATGACAGTAAAAATGAGTTGATGTTCGAGACGGAACGTTACGTCGACTTTCTCGATGAAAAAATCAGCTCCTACCTCGTCAAGATGAACAGAAACGAGCTTCCGCTTGACGACGCAAATCAGATTGCTTCATACTTCCATGCAGTAAGCGACATCGAGCGTGTCGGTGACCATGCCGACAGCATTGCAAAGCTAATCCCCCGTGCAAAGGAGGCTAATGTGGTTCTCTCAGAAGACAGCAAGGCTGAAATCGAAGAGATGCTAGCCGCCTTAAACAGACTCTGGGAGATCTCCATAAACATACTCACAACCGGTAATTTTGCAGAAATCATGACTGTTCGTGACCTCGAACAAGAGATTGACGACATGGAATACCGCTTCGAGGAAACTCACATAGACCGCCTTAACAACGGCGTCTGCAGTGCGGAAGCGGGAATCTACTTCTCGGATATTGTCTCAATG
>CAVKLS010000376.1:0-2016 GCA_963657025.1 bacterium
AGAAGCAGTCAGCTTCTAATCGTGTTGCCCAAAAAGCAAAAAACAACAAGAATACAAAGCCTAAGAAGATTAACGAAAATTCTGTTGCAGAACAGGCCTTTGCTCCTAAGGCAAATAAGCAAAAGAATGCCAAGACCGCCAAGGCTAAACCGATTAAGGAGACAAGAGAACGCAGAGATAACGAGAAGGCTGAAAAGAATACAGCCGTAAAAAAGACCAATTACAATAAAAAGAGCGAGTCCAAAAAAACTTCGACTCAAAACGCACACGCTAAGAATTCACAGAACAAACAGAATCAGAATAAAAAGAACGGCAAAAAGAGCAGAAAGCAGCTTAAGCCGTCCATAAAGGCATATTTTCTCGGAGGACTCAACGAGATAGGAAAGAACTTCACCGTTTTTGAGTGTGAGGACGATATGATTATCGTCGATTGCGGCCTTTCTTTCCCCGATGAAGAAATGCCTGGTATCGATGCGGTAATTCCCGTATTTACCTTTGTCGAGCAGAACAGAGACAAAATTCGCGCTTTGTTTATCACACACGGACACGAAGATCATATCGGTTCTGTGCCGTATCTACTTCAGAAAATCAATGTTCCTGTTTACGGAACGGCTTTAACCCTCGGTTTGGTGGAGTCAAAGCTTCGTGAATTCGGACTTGACAGAATTTCAGATTTGAGAGTTTACCCTGCAGGCTCACGCATAAAGGCAGGTTGCTTTACAGTTGAATTTATTCACGTAAATCACAGCATTGCCGATTCAGTTGCGCTTGCAATTCATACTCCCGCAGGTACACTTGTGCACACGGGAGACTTTAAGATAGATTTAACCCCTGTCGAGGGAGAAACAACTGACCTTCACCGTTTTGCCGAGCTTGGAAAAGAGGGTGTTCTTGCACTTATGGCAGACTCAACCAATGCCGAGCGTCCTGGATTTACCCAGACGGAGCAGAAGGTTAATGCTACTCTCGATTCTATGTTCCTGCGTGCGGGAAAGAAGAGAATTATCGTAGCCACATTTGCTTCTTCTATTAGCCGTGTCCAGATGATTATTGACTGTGCCGCAAAATACGGTCGCAAGGTAGCTTTGTCGGGCAGAAGTATGGTAAATGTCGTAGGTATTGCTTCTGAGCTGGGATACATGAATGTTCCCGACGGAATTATTGTTGACCTTTCTATGATAAACCGATACACGGACGATAAGCTTGTTTTAATCACAACGGGAAGTCAGGGCGAGCCGATGAGTGCGCTCACAAGAATGGCTAATGCGGAGCACCGTCAGGTAGAAGTCGGAAGAAATGATTTCATAATTATTTCAGCAAGACCGATTCCGGGCAACGAAAAGGCACTCGGCGGCGTCATTGATGAGCTTTTAAAGAGAGGCTGTGAGGTCGTTTACGAGAGCATGTATGACCTTCATGTTTCCGGTCATGCTTGTCAGGAAGAATTAAAGATGATGCAGTATCTCACAAAGCCGAAGTACTTTATTCCTGTGCACGGTGAGCAGAAGCATCTTATGAAGCACGCTAAGCTTGCAAAGGATATGGGTATTCCCGAGGAGAATATTTTCATCGGAGATATAGGAAACTGCGTCGAGATAAACGAGGACTTCATTAAAAAATGCGGTAATGTTCCGGCTGGCACACAGCTTGTTGACGGCTTGGGTGTCGGCGATGTCGGCGCGATAGTCTTGAGAGACAGAAAGCTTCTTTCCGAGGACGGTATTATCATTGCCGTATGTACTCTCGATTATCAGACAAAGGATATAATTTCAGGTCCCGATATTATTTCAAGAGGCTTCGTCTATGTAAGGGAGTCCGAGGACATGATGGAAGAGGCTCGCAGAATCGCCGAGAATGCTATCTATGACTGCGTTGACGGTAATATTCACGAGTGGAACGCTATCAAAGTCAAGGTTCGTGAGTCGCTTGCAAGATATTTCTACGAAAAAACCAAACGTTCTCCTATGATTTTACCGATAATCATGGAGGCTTAAACTTTAAAGAGAGGAGGAAAAG
>CAVKLS010000377.1:0-2016 GCA_963657025.1 bacterium
TGATAAAGAAGTCTCTCAAGGTTGGACGAAACAAGAATATCCATGGAAGGAGAAATTGTTGTATAGAAAGAGCGATTGACATCATACTTTCCGGTCTTTATAAAGTCAGTAAGAACGTTGTTGGAATTTGATGCGCAGATGAACTTTGCTATGTTGATTCCCATTCTTTTTGCATAGTAAGCTGCAAGAATGTTACCAAAATTACCTGTCGGAACAACTACGTTTACAGGAGATGAAAGAGATTCGATCTCTCCGTTTTTATAAAGGTCCAAATATGAAGAAACATAATAGATAACCTGCGGCAAAAGTCTTCCCCAGTTAATCGAATTAGCACTGGAGAACATCATTGAATTGTCAGCAAGTGTCTGCTTTATTTCTTTATTAGTAAATATTTTCTTTACCTGAGTCTGACAATCATCAAAATTACCCTTGACGGCACAAACACAAACATTATTGCCTTCCTGAGTAACCATCTGTCGAAGCTGCATAGCACTTACGCCGTTATCAGGATAGAAAACCATGATTTTTGTGTTTTCAACATCCTTGAATCCTTCCAATGCGGCTTTTCCTGTATCTCCTGATGTAGCGACAAGAATAACTGCTGTTTTACCGTCATAATTTTTCTTCAGGGATGTTGTCAAAAGATACGGAAGAATCTGAAGAGCCATATCTTTGAACGCACAAGTCGGGCCGTGCCATAATTCCAGTGAGTAAATGCTTTTTTCACCGTCGCAAATCTTCACCATTTTAGTAGGTTCGGAATTCTCGAATTTTTCGGGTGCATATGCGTTATCAACGCAATAAGCAATCTCTTCATCTGTAAAATCGGAAAGATAAAGCTTCAATATCTCTTTTGCTCTTCCGTAATAATCCATCTCAGCTAAACGAGATAAATCATTTTTAATTGTCGGAATGACATCAGGTACGAAAAGTCCGCCCTCTTCAGAAATTCCCTGAGAGATAGCCTGAGAAGCCGTTACTTTAAGTTTGTCATTTCTTGTGCTTTTGTATAGCATGGCTGATACCTCCTGGTAATAAATGCTTATTTAGTTTCAGTTAAGCCCAAAGGCAGACCTGATATAGTCGATAGATTCTATTCGTTGCCCCACCGTATGGACAGCGGCAACATCAAACCGCGGTTGCAAATCAAAATTATTTTGCAGCAAAAACAACTGCGCTGTTTTTATTATTTTGGTTTGTTTTGATTTCGTAACAGCCTCGAGCGGATTGGTAAGCCCGTTTTTCTTTCTTGCTTTCACCTCAACAAAAACAAGGAATTCCTCGTCTCTGGCTATTATATCAATTTCACCATATCTGCTGTGATAATTTCTTGCAACTATTTTATATCCGTGTTTAACGAGATAATCGGATGTGAAATCCTCCGCTATTTTACCTGTTGAATTGTCAGGCATAACTTTAATCCTCGCTAAGAATCTTCTTGAGAAAAGTTTTTCTGTGTATCTCACAGGGCCCGTATTTTTTTAAGGCTTCAACATGAACCTTGGTGCCGTAGCCTTTATGCTTAGAAAAGCTGTACAACGGATACTTCTTATCCATTTCATACATAACTCTGTCTCTTGAAACCTTTGCAAGTATCGATGCCGCCGCTATAGACGGAACCTTCGCATCTCCTTTTACCACAGTTTCAACAGGGATGTCAAGCATAGGATCGCGATTGCCGTCAACCAATGCATAATTCGGAGAAATTTGCATATTCTCAACAGCTCTTCTCATTGCAAGAAATGTAGCCTGTAAGATGTTTATATCGTCAATCTCCTTTTCAGAAGCAAAGCCGATACCATAAGCCACGGCATTTTCGATTATTACATCAAACAGCTTTTCTCTTTTTTTCTCAGACAGCTTTTTGGAATCGTTTAAACCGTCAATAACAATTCCGTTCGGAAGTATTACCGCAGCCGCATAAACAGGACCCGCAAGAGGGCCTCTTCCTGCCTCATCGATTCCGCACACATATTCAAAGCCTTTTTCTAATGCAGAATTCTCATATTCGTATGT
>CAVKLS010000378.1:0-2015 GCA_963657025.1 bacterium
CTAAAAGATATGAAAGGATTTTATGATATGAATAAAGTCATCTACTGTGATAATGCGGCAACAACAGCGGTTTCCCCAGCCGTTCTCGAAGCAATGTTGCCATTCTATAAAGAGTGCTACGGCAATCCATCGAGCCTTTACACCTTAGGTCAAATGGCAAAAGGTCCTCTCGAGGAAGCAAGAAAGACTATGGCTGATATTTTCGGCTGCAGCGAAAAAGAAATTTTCTTCACCTCTTGCGGCTCCGAGGCTGACAACTGGGCAGTCAAGGGTGCGGCTCACCTCATGGCTAAGAAGGGAAAGAACCACATCATCACCTCCGTTTTTGAGCATCACGCTATTCTTCACACCTGTGCGGCTCTTGAAAAGG
Organism: bacterium; assembly: GCA_963657025.1. Lineage (GTDB taxonomy): Bacteria > Bacillota > Clostridia > Oscillospirales > Acutalibacteraceae > SIG603. The sequence continues at coordinate 371 of CAVKLS010000378.1, forward strand.
AAGGCTTTGAGGTTACCTATCTTCCCGTTTACAGCGACGGCTTAGTCAGAGTTGAGGATGTTGAGGCTGCCATCACAGACAAAACAGCTCTTGTCACAATCATGTACGCAAACAACGAAATCGGCACAATCCAGCCAATCCCCGAAATCGGTGAGGTTTGTAAAAAGCACGGTGTTCTTTTCCATACCGATGCTGTTCAGGCTGCCGGAAACGTTCACATCAATGTTAAGGAGCAGCACATTGACATGCTCTCCCTCTCAGGTCACAAGTTCCACGGTCCCAAGGGCGTGGGTATGCTCTACTGCAGACGCGGCTTAAGACTTCCGAACCTCATTGACGGCGGTGCTCAGGAATCCAACAGACGTGCGGGAACAGAGAATGTCGCAGGCATCGTCGGAATGGCTACCGCACTTAAAATCTATGCCGACACAATGGACGAGAGAAACGCTAAGCTCAGAGCTATGACCAACAAGCTTATGGACGGCCTTTCAAAGATTGAGTGCTCAAGAGTCAACGGCTCACGCGAGCACAGACTTCCGGGAAATGTAAACATGTGCTTCCTCGGAGTTGAAGGCGAGTCCATGCTCTTAAGCCTTGACTTCAAGGGAATCTGCGCTTCCTCAGGCTCTGCATGCACAAGCGGAAGCCTCGACCCGTCTCACGTTCTTCTTGCAATCGGACTTCCTCATGAGGTTGCTCACGGCTCACTTCGTCTTTCATTCTCCGATGTAAATGACGAGAGTGATGTCGATTATATCCTCGAGGTTCTCCCTCCGATTATCGAGAAGCTGCGTTCATGGTCTCCTCTCTGGGAAGAAATCCTTCAGGGAAAGAGCAACATCATGGATAAGTACAGAGAGTGCTTCCCGAGCTGGAAGAATATTCTCGGTGAGTAATCCTTCAATTAACTTGAAAAACAGTTTATAATCGTTTAAAATAGAAGCATTAACCCGAAAGGATGTTTAATTATGGCATATAGTGAAAAAGTAATGGAGCACTTCACCAACCCTCACAATGTAGGTGAGATTCCCGATGCTAACGGTATCGGACAGGTTGGTAACCCGAAGTGCGGCGATATAATGAGAATGTACATCAAGGTAAACGACGACGATATCATCGAGGACGTTTCCTTTAAGACCTTTGGTTGCGGTGCCGCTATCGCTACAAGCTCAATGGCAACAGACCTCATCAAGGGCAAGCCGATAAGCGAGGCACTCAAGCTTACAAACGCTGCCGTCATGGAGGCTCTTGACGGACTTCCGGCAATCAAGGTTCACTGCTCCGTTCTTGCAGAGCAGGCAATCAAGGCAGCCCTTTCCGATTACTACAGACGCAAGGGTATCGACCCTGTGCCGATCGTCGGTGAAATTCACGATGACGACGAAGAGGAGTTTATCCCCGAGGAGTAAAAAATTAAGCTATGCGAACGAAAATTTCGCATAGCTTTTCTTTTTGTCTGAATTTTTATTAAGCCGCAACTCTCTGAATCTCAATCGCATAGCAGCTTGAAGCACTTCCGAAAGCAACAGTCTGGTTTTCCCAAAGTCTTGTCTCTGCCTTTGTCCAGATGAGTGCGTCGCCGCTTGGCTCGCTCTCGCCGTAAAGCGATGAAAATTCCTCACTGAAATGTGCGTGAGCCGCAGTG
>CAVKLS010000379.1:0-2003 GCA_963657025.1 bacterium
CTCGAGAGCCTAAGACCGTTTGTCAAAGAAAATGTAAAGACAGAATCTCAAAGAAAAGCGGTATTCAAGCGGCTTTTTCTTGATTTTGTCGAGAGCGAAAGTCTGCCTGACGAAACAGACGTTGCAAGAATAATCGAAGAAACAACAAAAAGGAACGAACATGCCTGAATGTTCGTTCCTTTTATGCTTTTTTGAATAAATTACTTTGCAAGAATTTCTTCTTTTCTCTCGAGGAGCTCATTTGAAAGCATAAGCTCGTTTGCTCTCTCAAATCCGATGCGGTTGATTGTGTCGGCAAATCTCTCGCCTGCAATGCCCTCGGACTTGAAGAGAAGGATTGCCTTCTCGACTGCATCGAGAACCTCTTCTTCGGAGTAGAGATTTTTGCTCAAACGCTGACCCATGGCAACCTTTTTGCCCCAGCGACCGCCGATATACACGCCCCATGCCTGTTTTCCGCCGTAAACTACATTGAACGGGCATTTTCCTATACATCTGCCGCATTTGTTGCAAATTGACTGGTCGGCAACCATTTTACCGTCAACAACGCTTGCGGCTTTCATCGGGCAGTTGGCTTCGATTTGGCATTTCTTACAGCCGCGGCACTTGTCCATATCGTACTGTGGCTCGTTCAAGCCGAAAACGCCGACATCGTTAAGATTCGGCTTGACGCAGTTGTTTGGACAGCCGCCGAATGCGATTTTGAACTTGTGGGGAAGAGCAACCTCACGGTAGCCCTTGTAAAATCTTTCGTGTGCCTTGAGGCTCAGTGCAGCCGTGTCATAGTTTCCGTACTGACAGGTTGTGCCCTTGCATGCAACGACAGGACGGATTTTTGCGCCTGTTCCGCCGGTTTCAAGTCCTGCTTTTCCGATGAATTCTCTGAATGCCTCGATGTTGTCATATTCGATGCCCGAGACCTCAACGGTAAGTCTTGTGGTGAGCTTCAAGTCGCCGTCGCCGTAAGTTTTAGTTGCTTCACACAGCGTAGCCATTTCTTCGCTTGTTAGCTTGCCGTTTCTCGTGATGACACGTGCGTTAAAGCGGTTTGTTCCCTTGTGGTTCAGAAAGCCCATACCCTTCACACGTTTGATTTCGCTTGCGGGTACGGTGCAGGTTTCGTTAGCTGACATAATTTCCTAATTCCCTCCGAAGTTTTTATAGTTACACACATCAAAATAAAAATTTGTGAATGTTAAAGGCGTTGATTATCATAATCAGCACCATCGCACCCTCGAGCAGCTTGGTAGCCTGAGTGTTGTCGATTTTCTTATTCACCTTTCTGCCGATTTCTGTCGATATGACCGCACAGAGCATCATGGCAATGAGAATGACGGGACTGAACGGCGGTATGCCGCCGCTTATCGCACTTTTAAGAACGCTTGCGGTTTGGCTGAAAAGAATGATGTAAAGGCTGTTCTGGGCGGCTTTTTTTGCGGGCATATCAAAGAAGTAGTAAAGAACCACAACGTTGAAGGGACCGCCGCCGATTCCGAGAAAAGCCGAGAATGCACCAAGACAAAGTCCGATGACAAGCGACATAAAAATGCTGTCCACATGTTTTGATTTGATTTTCTCTTTGTTCGCCGTGTAGAGCAGAGAGCCGAGCGTGGCAAGGAACATCAGAACCGCCTGAATTCCGCCTGCTGTGTCGGCATTTTCGAACTGAGACTGACAGAAATTGAAAAGCATCTTTCCGAAAATTCCGCCGCTTGCCGCACCGATTGCAATAAAGGTGGTATTCTTGAGGTCGATTGCGCTTTCCTTGTGAGCAAAGCATTTCACCATGTTCCAGAAGCTCATGCTGATTACGGTACAGCCTGAAAGAAAGGTGACTGTAGCCACGCTGAAAACTCCTGTGGCGTCGAGTACGGGCTTGATGATGATTCCTCCGCCCATGCCGCAGACGGGACCGAGCATACACGCAAAGAGAGTTACAAGACAACTGACAATATATATCATATTAATTCTATTTTAGTTATATAGGGACGAAAAAGCAATAC